>JALRGB010000309.1 GCA_023253575.1 Verrucomicrobiales bacterium | reverse complement strand
GCGGGCTCATCGGATTCCGGTCGTTTTTTCTGAGAGCACGGTGAGTGATCGTCCTGCGAGGCAGGTAGCTCAAGAGGCTGGGGCGCGGTATGGGGGAGTGCTTTATGTTGATTCTCTGACATCTACGGACGGGCCGGCGCCCACATTTCTGAAGCTACTGGAGTATAATGCGGACGCGATTGTGCGCGGACTTTTGGGAGAGTGAGCGGCCTTATGACGACGTCATTTCACGATTTGACAAGGGGCCTGCGACTGGAGGTGAGCGGGCTGGGGGTGGTGTATGCTAACGGGCACCGGGCTTTGAGCGGGGCGAGTTTCAGTCTGACGGGTGGGACGATTTGCGGACTGGTGGGGCCTAACGGGTCGGGCAAGAGCACCTTGTTTAAGAGCATGATGGGATTTGTTCGGCCGAGTGCTGGGGTGGTGACTATCAATGGTGGGCCGGTGCGTGAGGCATTGAAGGCGCAGGTGGTGGCGTATGTTCCGCAGGCGGAGGAGGTGGACTGGGATTTTCCGGTGAGTGTATGGGATGTTGTTTTGATGGGCCGGTATGGGTCGATGAATTTCCTGCGTCGTGCTCGACTGGCTGATCGACTGGCGGTGGAGGAGAGTTTGCGGCGGGTGAGTTTGTGGGAATTTCGCGATCGTCAGATTGGCGAACTTTCTGGGGGGCAGAAGAAGAGAGTCTTTTTGGCGCGGGCGCTAGCGCAGGGTGGGCGGCTGATTTTATTGGATGAGCCGTTTACTGGGGTGGATGTGCAGACGGAGGAGGCGATTATTATTTTACTTCGCGAGTTGCGGACGAGCGGCTGTATTATTGTTGTGAGCACGCACAATTTGGGCAGTGTTCCCGAGTTTTGCGATCAGGCAGTGCTGTTGAACAAGACGGTGCTGGCGTGTGGGCCGACGGCGTCAGTTTTCACGGAGCAGAACTTGACGGCGGCTTTTGGCGGGGTGCTGCGGCATTTTCATTTTGAGCGATCGACCATTCAATCGCATGACGGGCGATCGGTGAAGATCATGACTGATGATGAGCGGCCGCTGGTTTTTGGCAAAGACGGCCACCTTGAATACAAAGACCGGGAGGGGCGGGAGAGTTTGATTGACGAGCGGCGGCGCCGCGAGACGGAGGCGGAAAGATGATATGTCCCGGCCCTGACTGGATTGTGGCCGCCGCCTGCTTCTTGTGGGGGGAGGTCGGGTCGGCGTGTGTTGGCGCGAGCAGGATCTCTGGCGAAAAAGGAGGGTTTCTGCCATGATGGAATTGTGTCACGACTTGCTGGTTCCTTTGCAGTACGACTACATGGTACGGGCGTTGGTGGTGAGCGCACTGATTGGGGTGGTGTGTGGATTTTTATCGGCTTTTGTCACCTTGAAGGGGTGGTCGTTGCTGGGGGATGCTTTATCTCACGCGGTGGTGCCTGGCGTGGCGCTGGCGGGCTTGCTGGGGTGGCCGCTGGCGGCGGGGGCTTTTTTGACTGGAGTGTTGGCGACGGGGGCGATGGCTTTGATCAAAGTGAAGAGCCGGTTGCGGGAGGATGCGGTGATGGGGATTGTTTTTACGACATTTTTTGCGGCGGGGCTGTTGATTATTTCGCTGACTCCTGGGGCGGTTGACCGGAAGACGATTATTTTTGGCAATATTCTGGCGATTGCGGACCGTGAGTTGCTGCAGGTGGTGGTGATTGCGGTGGTGACGTTGGTGGTGTTGGGCTGCAAGTGGCGTGATTTGATGTTATTTTGTTTTGACGCGGCGCAGGCGCGGACGCTGGGATTGCCGGTGGTGGTTTTGCATGGAGTGTTGTTGGTATTGATGTCGGCGACGGTGGTGGCGGCGTTGCAGGCTGTGGGGGCGGTGTTGGTGGTGGCGATGCTAGTGACTCCTGGGGCGGCGGCGCATTTGTTGACGGATCGATTTGGTCGGATGATGTGGGTGGCGGCTGGTCTGGGTGGCGGGTGTGCGTTGGTTGGGGCGTATGCCAGTTATTTTTTTGATGGGGCGACGGGCGGCTGTATTGTCACCCTGCAGGCGCTGGTGTTTGGGGTGGTTTTCCTGTGGGCGCCGCGGCACGGATGGCTGGCGGAGCGGCGGCGGGCGCGTCGGCGGAGTGGTAGTGGGGAAGCGCAGGAGGTGCTTTTATGAATCTGTACACGGAGCCTTGGTGGGAGCTCTTTGGGTATGAGTTTATGCGGGAGGCGCTGGTCGTGGGGGTCGTGGTCGCGGCGATGGCGGCGGTGCTTTCGTGTTTTTTGATTTTGAAAGGCTGGTCGTTGATGGGCGATGCGGTCTCGCATGCGGTTTTGCCGGGGATTGTGCTGGCGTCCATGCTAGGACTGCCGCTGGCGGTGGGCGCTTTTGTCGCTGGGCTCGGGTGTGCGGTGGCCTCGGGTTTTGTGAAACGGCACAGCCGACTCAAGGAAGATACGGTCCTTGGGGTGATTTTTACTGGTATGTTTGGCTTGGGGTTGGTGCTTTACAGCAAGGCTCCGACCGTCCTGCATCTGGATCACATTTTGTTCGGCAATATACTGGGGGTTTCGCGGGCGCAGGTGTGGCAGACGTCACTGATTGGAGTCGGGGTGTTGAGTGTGGTGCTGGCGCGGCGGCGTGATTTGTTGTTGTTGTGTTTTGATGAACGGCATGCGCGGGCGTTGGCTTTACCGGCGACGGCGTTGCATTACCTGCTGCTCAGTGTGCTGGCTTTGGTGATTGTGGTTTCGTTGCAGGCGGTGGGTTTGCTGTTGGTGGTGGCGATGTTGATCACGCCTGGGGCGACGGCGCGTCTGTGGACTGATTCATTTGACTGGATGTTGGTGGTGGCGGTGGTGGTGGCGGTGGTTTCGAGTGTATCGGGGATTTTGATCAGTTATTATGTCTCGGGGTCGACGGCGGCGTGTGTGGTCTTGGTGCAGGCGGCCATTTTTCTTTTGTCGTTGATGGGTTGGAGGTTGCGGGCGTGGCGGTTTCGCGGGGCGCGGCGGGTTCCCTGATGATGAGATGAGAGTGGTCTGGGACTGGCGCGATTGGTTTTCGCGGACATGCTCGGGGTCTCGATGGTTTCTTACGCGACGATTTTGGGGGCCACGCTGCCCGTTTTTTTGGTCATGGCGGCAGGTTTTGGCCTGCGGCGGCTGGGGCGGTTGCCTGCGGCTGGTGATGCCACGATTATCTCGTTGATGGTCAACGTGACGTATCCGTGTTATATTTTGAACGCGGTGGTGGTGAGTCCGGCCTTGCGAGAAGCTGGCAATGTGATTCCGCCGGTTTTGTGTGGGGCATTTTTTGTCTTGGCGGGGTTGTTAGCGGGCTGGGTGGTGGCTCCTTGGTGTGGACTGGGGCGTGGCAGTGGAAGGCGCACGTTTGCCTTGGTGACGTCTGTGCAAAACTATGGATATCTGCCGATTCCGTTGATGGAGGCTATTTTTCCGGATTCGGCTTGGAAGGGAGTGGTATTTGTTTACACGTTGGGGCTGGAGCTGGCGTTGTGGTCGGCGGGGGTGATGATGTTGAGCGGCAACTGGAGGCAGGGGTTGCGGCAGGTGCTTAATCCTGTGGTCGGATCGATTATTCTGGGGGTGGGGCTTAATTTTCTTCGGTTGGACGCGTATTATCCGGCGTGGTTGTTTCGATTTTTGTCGATGTTGGGGGCGTGTGCTTTTCCGTTGGGGATCTTGCTTTCGGGGGCGACGCTGAGTGATTTATTACGATTGCCTGGGGCGCTGGCTGACTGGAGGACGCCGGTTGGTGCGATTGCGTTGCGACTGGCGTTGTTGCCGGCCTTGATGTTGGCGGTGGCGCATTGGATGCCGCTGACGACCACGTTGAGGGAGGTGATTGCGGTGCAGGCGGCGATGCCGGCGGCGGTTTTCCCGATCATTATGGCCCGTCGTTATGGCGGGCATGAACCGACGGCGGTGCGGGTGCTCGTTTTCACTACGGCGGCCAGTTTTTTTACGATTCCGGCGGTTATCGTGTTTGCGTTGGCGGTGGCGCGCAGCTAGCGGGCGCGCAGGCGGTGGCGAATGCGGGCCAGCAGGGCGAATGAGACGGCGGCGAGACCGATAGCGAGGCCGGCCCAGATGCCTTCGGCATTCCAGTGAAGCGGGAAGGCGGCGATCCATGCTAGGGGCAGGGCGAGGACCCAGTAGGCGAGGCCGGCCAGCAGGGCGGGCAGGCGCACATCGTTCATGCCGCGCAGGACGCCGGAGGCGGTGACTTGAAGGCCGTCGAAGATTTGGAATAATCCGGCGATGATGAGGAGGCGAGCGGCGAGCCCGCTGACGGCGGAATCGGTGACGAACCAGCTGGCGATGGTAGGGCCGAGGGCGAGGAATCCGATGGCGGAGAGCGACATGATACCGACGCCGGCGGCGAGTGAGCCGATGGCGATGTGGCGGAGGCGGGTGTGATCACTGGCTCCGTGGCAGGCTCCGATTCTGACGGTAGTGGCCATGGAGAGGCCGAGAGGAATCATGAAAGTGACGGAGGCGCAGGTGAGGGCGATCTGGTGGGCGGCTAGCGAGGTAGTACCCAGCCATCCGGCCATCAGGCCGGCCATGCTGAAGGCGCCCACTTCGGTGAGGAGCCCGAGGCTGACGGGTGTGCCGAGGGCGAGCAGTCGTTTGAGGGTGGGGCCGTGGGGGCGATTCCACCAGTGCACCGGCCGCCATTCTTGAAAGGCGGGGGTGGTGGCGACCCAGGCAAACATCACTAGTAAAGTGGCGGTACGGGCAGCGAGGGTGGCCCAGCCGGCGCCGGCCAGTCCCCAAGCGGGTGCCCCGAGGTGGCCGAAAATGAAAATCCAGTTTAGAAGCACGTTGAGTCCGATCCCGGCCAGTCCGATCCAGAACGCTGGCCATGGTTGTTCCATGGCATCCGCGAAATTTTTGAGGGCCATGGTCATCAAGGCTGGCAGAACGGAGAGGGCGACAGGCACAAAGAACTCGGGGGCGGCGTGGCGGCCGCCCGCCTGGCCGCCGCCGGTTTGAAAGTGTTAGTTATCGAAAAAGGGCCTTTCGTTTCGGCCGATCGAATGACTGAAACAGAGGGCGAATCCTTTGGCAGCATGTTTGAGGCGGGGGGTCTTCTGACGACGGAATCAGGGGCGATGTCGGTGCTGGCGGGGGCCACGCTGG
>JALRGB010000247.1 GCA_023253575.1 Verrucomicrobiales bacterium | reverse complement strand
TGGCCAACCCGCTGATCACTGACTGGGACATCCATTCTTTGCCTTCACCTTCATCCGCCGCTAACCACGCCACCGCCCCCTTCGGATCTTGCGCCGCCCAGCCAGTCAACGCGCTGGCCTGCCCCATCCGAGTGTCCCGCCCACCGCCCTGCTGTAATTGCTCCATGGCCGCTTTCGGGTCAACCCCGCCCCACGCATAGGCTAACATCCCCATATACCGCATCGATTCCCAACCCGCCGTATTCTCGCGAAGCATCGTCAACGCCGATTGCGCATTCTCCGGCGTCAATTCCTCCATCAAGCGCGCAAATAACATTTGGCTCTTGATCGGATTCGTCTCCCTCAGGGCCTCCGTTACCGCCGAAGTCATCGTCGCCGCCGTCAAGGGTGTGCTCCCATCTAACCCATACCGCTTGAAAAAATCCAACACATCATCATCCCTCGAAACCGTCCCCGCCTTCACCAATCCCTCACCCGCCCCCATCTTCGGTAACCCCGGCGTCACCGGGACCCGCGGCCCCATCGCCGTCACCTCAGTCACCACCGGTCGACCCTCACGCCACACCACCCCCGCATAAAATGTACCGGCAGCAATCACTACCCAGCTGATATTAAGAAGCAAAACTGGCTTTTTCATGATAACAATAATTATAGGTAGACCAAACAGAACAACGAAAAACAAAACTGAAAATCAACGGAAAGAACGGGGAGGGATAGGGAGAGATTGGGAAAACATACGATCGAAATCCGGGAGGGAATAAAAAATGCCATGAGCCATGGCCCACCGGCCCAACGGCCCGACGGTCCGACGGCCCGACGGTCGTGACGGCAGCGGGCACACCTGCCGCCATGACCGCGTCGCTTCTCGATTAGAGTTTTTTCTTCACGTCTTCTGGGACGTCGAGGGTGGTCGTACCGACGTCTTTGATTTCGGTGATCGATTTGCGATCGATGGTCATTTCGTTACCGTTGACGCTGAGTTTACCGGCGACGTGGGTTTCCATTTTCGCCAGAGCGCCGTCTTTCATCCAGAGTTTGATTGATCCTTTGGTTTCGGTAGGGGCTGGGGCTTCGCTGCCATCGCGGCGACGTCCGCCCATGGTCAGCAGGGATTTGACGGCTTCTTCGGTGAGGTCACCGGTGACGACATCTCCGTCTTTTTTCAGTTCTTTCACCTTGGCGATGATTTCTTCGGCTTGTTGCACGGGGGTTTTGAAGTTTTCCAACCCGCGACCGCCGGCGCCGCCCCGACCGCCACGTCCTTCGCTGCCGCCGGCATTTTCGCGCGCCGCGCGGCGTTCTTCGGCTGTCTGCCATCCCGCTTCGCCCTTGCTCACGTATTTTCCGCCCTTGATGAACGATTCATTGGTGCGCTCACCCATCGTCGTGCTGAGCCAGCTGTACCCATCGGCATTGGTCTTGCCGTTGGATGGACCGGGACGCCAGCGGCTGCCCTCAGGCACCACCGTGCTCGTCGTCCATGAATAATTGCCCGCCGCCGCCAGTTTGCTGATGGCCGCTTTGACTTCGTCGCCGACCGCCGGTGCCGCCGAGGCCTCCGCCGCAGGCGCCGCCACCGGCTCCGCCATCACCAAGGGCGATCCCAACAAAGCCAAACACAAAAAGAGAGATGGAGTAGTTTTCATAAGATTAATCATTCGAGGCCGAGCATGATTCACCACGCCGACACATTGAGTCTGCCGCTCTCCCCCACACCGGACATCATTTCGTCCCCCCCATCTCAGAAATTTTGACTTAAAAAGAAAACTGTGCAGCCAATCGCCGACACCTGAACCCGACCCAAGCCCCAACGAGGCGCCATGCGATATCTCAGGGCATCGCCCTGAGAATGTTTCGCAAAAAAGTACAAAGCGCTCGCCGGGGCGACCCAAAACCACCACCACCACCATTCCCACGAAGTTTCTGTCCGTTTTCGTGGATCACGGCAGTATATCTTCTGTTATGCCTGTCGATTTTTCCGATGCTCAACTGCTCCGCGACTTCGCGTCGAGCCGTGATCAATGGGCATTTGCCGAGCTGGTGGCCCGGCATCAGGACATGGTCTTCGGCACGGCCCTGCGCCGCACGGGTCGCTCTGATCTGGCGGCCGACATTGCCCAACACGTTTTCCTCGCCTTGGCCCACAAGGCCGCTTGGCTCAGCACCCGACCCAACGTGGGAGGCTGGTTGTATAAGGCCACCCTGCTCGAATCCATCCGCCGCCAACGCGACGAATCCCGCCGTCACTCACGTGAACGCCGCTACGCCGAAGAAGAAATGAAGAATCAACCGCCGCTCGAGGCCGTCGGGCGCTACCTCAATGCGCGCGGACTCCTCCGTGGCCCAGTACGACGCCATGGCGCGGGCACTGCCCTCACGCACCTCGGCCTCGTCGATGCCCTGGCAGGTGGATCTGGTGTTGAAGCACCACATGCCCGCTGATCTACTGGATCACGTGAATAGGGTTGGCCTTTGTATCTGGCGTCGTTAACCATCAGCCATGGCGGAAGCAGATGTGCGCTGGATTCAACG
>JALRGB010000152.1 GCA_023253575.1 Verrucomicrobiales bacterium | reverse complement strand
CATACCAGAAATGAATCAGTTAAAATCACCCCGCAGCGAAGCCGGATCATGGATTCAGAGTGAAAGGCTCGTGAACGTGCGCAAGCGCGGAAAGGAGATGAGACACAGATCGGCGGGAGGCAGCACTGGTATCCGACTGAGAACAGTCCAGTCGACCCTGCAGGGAAAGCGAACCCACTGATCGAGGAGAATCCTTCATCTCGCATGGCAACAATGGTGTGGAAAAACCATAAAAAAAGTTGCATTTTTTGTAAAATTCGCATTATTCAAATTCACTAAATAGTCCAGCGATTTTACACTGACCGCACTCACGCAACACCGGCCCACCGATCATGAATGACATCCATTCCCAGTTAGCGACTTCTGATGCTTTAGAACTGTCGCAGTTCAAGCGTCGAGATTTCCTCAAAGTGGCAGGCGAGTCGGGGGTGGCCATGGTGGCGGCGGGGGCGGTTGGGGTCTGGCCGGTGGAGGCATCGGAGCGTCCGGTGGAGCGCGGGGGGGCGCGGAAGCGGCGTAATTTAATTATCTTTCTCACCGATCAGGAGCGCCCGACGATGTGGTTTCCTGAAGGGTGGGAAGAGGCGAATCGTCCGGCTTTGATGGAGCTGAAGCGGACTGGCGTGACGTTTCAGAATTCATTTTCTAACACGGCGATGTGCACACCGGCGCGGAACACGCTTTTCACGGGCCTCTATCCGGCCCAGCATCGGGCGGCGGATACGGTGCAGCAGGTGAACATTGGCACGGTGGCGGACAATCAGCTTGATCCGAGCCTCCCAAATCTGGGCACGGTTTTACAGGCGGCGGGTTATGAAGTGGTGTATAAGGGAAAGTGGCATTTGACCGAAGGGATTGTCCGGCCGGACGGGGTGAAAATTGATGATGACCCGAGCCGCAATGGATTTGACGGATGGAATGGTCCGGACATTGGGTCGGACGACAACCCGGCTCGTTTGTATGGTGGCGGCCAATACAATCAGGACGGCCGGGTGGTGGATGGGTATGACTGGACGGCCAACGACGGCGCGGGTGGTATTAATCCGGATTTGCAGAAGCTCAGCGCGCTGGCCTATCTGTCGCACAAGCTGAAGCACCCTGGCACCAAGCCGTTCTGCTTGATTGTTTCGCTAGTGAACCCGCATGATGTGATCGGGTATCCGACCTACAGCGGAGATTTTCCGAAAGCCACCACCGAGCCGACGTGGGGCTATGACCGCAGTATTTTGTCTGGCAGTCTGACAAAAGATGCGCCGACGTATAACGAGAAGCTGGCCCTCAATCTGAAGCCGAGTGCGCAGACAAAATACTCGATTGTCAGTGATCTGGTGCTCGGTGCGCTGCCCGAAGTTGCCGACCAAAGCGGTACCGGTAGCTTAAACTACATGAATTTCTATGCTAACGCGTTGAAACTCGTTGACGCTGAGTTCAAAAAGATCCTTGATCTCATACGGGGCACGTCTTTGCGGGAAAACTCATGGATCGTTCATACCTCGGATCATGGCGAGCTGGGCCTCTGCCATGGCGGGCTGCGCCAAAAAGGATTTTGCGCCTACGAAGAGACCATCAAAGTCCCCATGGTGTGGTCTAATCCGGTCGATTTCGCCTCTGGTGGGAAAGTCTGTTCCGAGCTTGTTTCGCATGTCGATTTCCTGCCCACCGTCTGCTCGATGTTGGGCATCAATCCGAAACAATATCGTTTCAGCGGCGTGGATTACAGTTCCTTGATCAAAAACCCGCGTGGCAAGGCGGTGCAGGATGCCATTTTGCTCACCTTTGATGACATTTATGCCGGCCAGAGCACCGAGACCTTTCCGAGCGGCGTTGTGTCGCCGCCCAATCGGGTGCGCGCGTTGCGAGACAAAGAATCGAAATACGTGTATTATTTCGACGCCGACGGAGTGGAATGGCCCGAGGGCGAGTTTTATGATGTGCGGACCAAGGCCAAAGGCGGCACCGATACGGACTTGGATAATGGGTTAGGCGGCACCACCGGTGAACCGGTCGAGTACGTGAATCTATCGATTTGGGCAGAAAACATCCGCAGACTCCGCGGCCTGCCAACCCTGGCGACGCCGGCCATGGTGGCCAAACGGCGCCGCATGCAGGTCATGCTGCAGCAGGCTGTGCGCACCAAACTCCAGCCATTCCCGACCAAAGCGCCTCAGCCCCCACAAAATGTGGAGGTGGAACTGCTCGCATGGACTGACGATCAAGGCGTGGCTCATGAGGACCTTCTGATCACATGGATTTCGCGTAATACTACTCAATATCAACTCCAGACGTCGCAGGATAAAGTGACATGGACGAACGTCGGTGAAATCATCGAGGGTAACAACGGGCCATTGCTGATCACGCTGCCGTACACCGGTACCAATGCCTTTTACCGGCTCAGTTGGTCGGCCAATGAACTGTCAACAGAAATCCCTGAGCCTCAACTGAGAGTGGGTGTTTAGAGGGAGGCCGCCGCGGCCGCGATCGTCAGCATCCGAGGTCAATCTGAGACACCCACATTTTTCAGGATTGGCCGTCGATTGACAACCTGCCTGCTCCGCGGGAAAGCTGGCGACTGCCATGCTCGAAGAACTCGATACTCTCAAGACGATTGCCCTTACTGCTGTGTCCGCTGCGGCGGATGAACCGGCTGTGGAGGCGGCCCGGGTGGAATTTCTCGGGAAAAAAAGTGCTTTGACTGGAATGGGGGGGCGCATGCGGGAAGTGCCGGCTGACCAGAAAGGGGCGGTGGGTGCAAAATTAAATGAAGTGCGCACGGCGATCACGACGGCCATTGACGAGAAAAAGGCATCTTTGTTGGCGGCTCGCGATGCGGCGGCGGTGGCTGGCATTGATCTGACGTTGCCGGGTCGGCCGGCCTGGCGAGGTGGGCTGCATCCGCTGACGCAGTTGCAGGACCGGGCGGTCAAGATTTTGCGGGGCATGGGGTTTGCGTTGGCGGCCGGCCCGGAAGTGGAGACCGAGTGGCATTGTTTTGATGCGCTGAACACGCCGGCGGACCATCCGGCTCGCAACGAGCAGGATACGTTTTATTTTCCTAACGGCTGGTTGTTGCGCACGCATACCAGCAGCGTGCAGATCCGCACCATGGAGACGGCGGTGCCGCCTGTGCGCATCATTGCGCCTGGCAGCGCCTTCCGGCGCGATGAAATCGACGCCACTCACCTCAGCGCCTTTACTCAAATGGAAGGTTTGTATATTGCTGAGAATGTTTCGCTGGCTGATTTGAAGGGGACGCTGGAGGCATTTTACCGGGCGTTGCTGGGCCCCAAAACCCGTCTGCGTTTTCGCCCGCATTTTTTCCCTTTCACGGAGCCGAGTTATGAAGTGGATGTGGAGCTGCATTTGGCTGGCCAGCCGGCACGCTGGGTGGAAATTGCTGGGTGTGGCATGGTTGATCCGGCCGTTTTTGAGGCGGTTTGCCAGCAGCGCGGGGACCGCGTTTACGACCCAGAGCGCGTCACCGGCTTTGCTTTTGGCATGGGGCTCGAGCGTCTGGCCATGATTCTTTTTGGTCTGCCTGACATCCGCTTGCTCATTGAAAATGACGCCCGGTTTCTGCAGCAATTTGCGTAGAATCAGGCCATGAGTAGCCGCGATTCATTTTTCCGAACCAGAGCAGGGTGGGTGGGAGTCGGAGTGGTGGCGGGTCTGATGGCGGGATTTGGAATCGGCTGGTGGCTGGCGCCCGGACGTC
>JALRGB010000085.1 GCA_023253575.1 Verrucomicrobiales bacterium | reverse complement strand
GGTGATGGCGGGATTTACGGTGGGGGCGATTGATCAGTTTGGTTTGCCGGAGGCATTTGTTGCGCCGGAGACGAGCGGTGCCGGAGTATGACCGTGGGGTGGGAAAAAGCTGGGGCGTCTGATTTGTGATATTTTCGGAGTGATGAGACCCGGACTTACTTCTGCTTTGTCTCCTTCGGCGGTGGTTCCGGCGACGGAAGCGGTCATGTTGTTGGAGGCGGCGGCCCGCTTGTCTCGGGCCTTGAGTTGTCTCGAATTTCGGGAGCCGGTGGTCCAAGTCTATAATCCTCTGGAGTATGCGTGGGATGTGCACGAGGCTTATGTGCGGAAATTCGTAACGGGGCGGCGTCGAGTGGTTTTTCTGGGTATGAATCCTGGGCCCTTTGGGATGGCGCAGACTGGGGTGCCTTTTGGCGAGGTGGCGGCGGTTCGCGACTGGATGGGACTGGCGGGGAAAGTGGGGCGTCCGGTGCGGGAGCATGCCCGGCGGCCGGTGGAGGGATGGGAGTGTTCTCGGTCTGAGGTGAGCGGTCGGCGGTTGTGGGGGTGGGCGGCGGACCGATTTGGGTCGGCGACCGACTTTTTCCGTGAATGTTTTGTGATTAATTACTGTCCGTTGCTGTTCATGGAGGAAACTGGGCGGAACCGGACGCCGGAGCAGATTCCGGCGGCTGAAATGGAACCGGTTTATGCGGCGTGTGATGAGCATCTGGGGCGTGTGTTGGCTGTTTTGCAGCCGGAGTGGGCTTTGGGGGTGGGGGACTTTGCGAGAAAGCGGCTGGCGGCGGTGGTCCCGGCGGCTTTTCCCGGAGCGCGGGTGGGGATGATTTTGCACCCCAGTCCGGCCAGTCCGGCGGCCAACCGCGGGTGGGCGGCGGCGGTGGATCGACAAGTGGCGGCTTTGGGGGTTTTTCCGGCTGGAGAGTTAGGCTTGGGGGAGGGTTCTGGCGGTCGGGTGGATGGGGCCTAAGATTTGCCAGCTGGTAGGAGTTCTAGAGATGATCGTGCGGTTGCGTCCTGCGGAGTTTTATTCACAGTGATGTTCCTGCTCCCGGCCAAATTTCACCGCTGCTCAGACCATGGAAGATCCTGCGATAACCGCTTTCACTCAACAACTGGAGATCAATCCGGGCGATTGGTTCATTCGGGCTCATCTGGCTGGTTTGCTGGAAGCGCAGGGTGATCTGCATGGGGCGGCCGAGGTGATCTTGGCGGCGCCGGCGATGCCGGTGGCTGCGGACCACATGTTGGCGGCGGTGCGTATTTTGACGCCGGTCAATCCTGCGGCGGCGCTGCCGTATTTGCAGTTGCTCGGGCAGCTAGGGGCGGCGGCTCAAGCGGCGCCGGTGGCGCGTCCGGTTGTGTCGCAGGTGCCAGAGGAGCCGGTGGCGGCTGAGTTTTCGGCGGTGGCGGCTATTCCTGAGGGGGGGATGCGGGAGGGATGGGACGAGCCGGTGCCATTAGCGGTGGCGGGTGAGGTCCATTTGACCGAGCGGGAGAAGCCGAAGTTTAGTTTCTCCAAGTTTGCTTTGGTCGTTGGGGCGCATGTTGGATTGCTTTTAGTGGGCGCGATCTGGGTGATTTCCGAGCAGACGATCAACAAGAAGGATGAGTTGAAGTTTGATGCTCAGCCGCCGCGGGTTTCGGCCGCGCGCGGCACGGAAAACGCGGTCAAGATGGCGAAGAAGAAGAGTTCGAGCAGCGCCCCGGCGGCGGCCAAGCGTGTATTGGCAAAGAATTCGTTGAGTTCGATTGCTTTGCCTGAGATCAAGACGTCGTCGCCGTTGACGGATGTGGGTAATGTGACGCCGGGTATGGGGGGCAGTGGATTGGGTATGGGATTTGGTGGCTTGGGCGGCAATGGGCCTGGCGGCACGGGTATGGGCGGGGGCGGGCGCGGTCGTTTCATGGGGGCGCTTTCGATTGACAGCCGCTGCACCAAGGGGGATCGCGACAAGCGGATTGCTACGGCGGGCGGGCTGCCTGAGACCGAGCGCAACGTGTTGCGCGCGCTGACTTGGATGAAAAA
>JALRGB010000024.1 GCA_023253575.1 Verrucomicrobiales bacterium | reverse complement strand
CCGCCACTCCCCGCAGCACGGCCGGCGGATCATGGGACTTAGTCGACGGCCTATTCACCTACTCGCCGCCCCCGGGCCATCTCGGTGACGACCGGTTACCGCTGGAAATCCGGTACCCCGGTGGCCCGCCGCTCACCTCCTTTATTCAGGTCACAGTCCAACCAACACTCCCTGCCGCCATGCTGGAACCAACTCTGGTCCGCCGCTCGTCCGAGACCATCGAAGTGCGCGCCTTTACTCACCGCGGTCACCGCTACGCCTTCGAACGTAGCCTCGACCTCACCCTCTGGACTCCATTGGAAATCCGGGTGGCCCCCACCTCGGAACCGTCGCTTTGGATCGACCCCGCCCCACCATCCCCCGCCGCTCATTACCGCTTGCGAGTCGTACCGTAATCAGCCAGAATGACTTATATTGGCTTTTCTAGTGCCATGAGTTCTTGTTTCAGCACTTTGCCGACACGATGTTTAGCGAGGTAGACTTGGGTCATGCTGACGCCTAGTTCGCTCATGACTTTTCCTACCCCCCAGTCTTTGATGACGTAGCAGTCGTATATTTGAAACTGTTTGGGGGAGACCTGATTTTTGGCCCGGGCGAGGGCGCGATCGAGCAGATTTTTGGCCCATTCGGCATCCCACATTTTCTCGAGGGCCCCGGGTTTGGTATCGGCGAAGCGGTCGAAGGTAGCGGTATCGCGGTCTTCGTGTCCTGCTCCGTGATGAAGGTGGGAATCTTTGCCCCGCCGCCGGAATTGGTCGTTGATGCGCCACCGGGTCAGGTTCATCAACCATGACTTAAAGCTCCCCTGAGACGAATCATATTGGTTTTTTTGCGACTGTTTGGCGATGGCGATGACCACTTCCTGCACTGTGTCCATGGCTTCGTCCGGCCGCAGGCCGTTTTTCAGACCCACGCTGTAAATCAACCGCCAATACGTCTGATAAAATTCATCCCACGACCGCTGGTCTTCCCAGTTGCCCAGCCGGTCAATCAGGCTCTTGCGCGTTTGTTGGTAAGCCGACAACAACCCCGCTTCGTCCGGCCCAGCGGCCAGCACTTCAGACGGGAGGGCGTCAGCATCACCTGCAGCAGCATCAAACATGGGCCCACCATGCGCCCGACGGCGGGATTTGTCCAAGAGAGCAGCAAACATCAGATAAAATCAGAAAAACAAAGGACGCATGCGACGTCAGTCCGCAAAAAAACACGCACACAAAGGCACGCGACGTATCTAAACCTGCCGACATACGCGCCGACTCCTCGACTTCTTTCATAAAACTTGGAGCGGGCGCCCCGCATCCCCCGGGCGCACCGCCAGATACTTTCTCACCCACCCGCCATTTACGGGAAATTCGGGTCGAGTGGGTCTTGCCATCGACCCGTTGAATCTCATGTCCTTCGGATAGTGACGATGGCGCGCGGCTGGATGCTGACGGCGTCTTCTCCGATGTCATCGCACCACAGATGATCGAGGGTGACGCGGTGGCGCTCGCGCTGGGCCCGGGGGGTGAACGGGTCATTCATATGAACCGCATCGCCTACTCCCGGCACGTGATTCTCTCCCCGCCATGTCATTGGGGCGCGACCACTCTCTCCCCACGGCCATCCAGCCTGCGAGATTCACCGCGGGCGCACTTGCAGCGTCGTACGGACTGGGCTTCGCTGACGATAGAATGAAGCATGCCATCTCCACTGCCGCTCACGGCCCGTTTGGCCCCCCCATGGCCGAGGCGGTTCACGCCTGTGTGCACTGCGGCTATTGCC
The DNA here is from genome assembly GCA_023253575.1 of Verrucomicrobiales bacterium. Lineage (GTDB taxonomy): Bacteria > Verrucomicrobiota > Verrucomicrobiia > Verrucomicrobiales > V1-33 > CAJBME01. The sequence continues at coordinate 8,444 of JALRGB010000024.1, read as the reverse complement.
TGCCCGCCTGCCCGACGTACCAAGTGCTGGGCCAAGAGATGGACTCGCCCCGGGGTCGTATCGTCCTCATGAAACAAGTGCTGGAAGGCACGCTCCCGGCGGCGGTGGCCCAGCCGCATCTCGATGCGTGTCTCGGCTGTTTGTCATGCGAAACGGCGTGCCCCAGCGGCGTGGTCTATCGTGACCTGATCTCTCCGTATCGCGCCCTGCAGGAACCGGCCCGCGTCCGGCCATGGATGGAACGGATGAAACGATTTGTCCTCCTGCAGACAGTGCCGTATCCGGCTCGCTTTCGGCTGGCCGCGCGCCTTGGACGACTGGCCGCTCCGTTCACCCGACTGCTGCCCGCCACGTTCCGCCCGATGATGAATATGCTGCCCGCCGCGCTGCCGCCCGCCACCCGGTGGAAAGCCGTCTATCGTCCGGCAGGCCAGCCGCGGGCCCGAGTCGCGCTGCATCTCGGATGCGTACAGCAAGCGCTCGATCCCGAAATTAATGACGCGACGATTTCGCTGCTCCTCCGGCACGGGGTAGAAGTCGTCGTCCCTGCGGGGCAGGAATGCTGCGGTGCTCTGGGATGGCACATCGGCGCGGCCGGCGACGCCCGGGCCCAAGCCCGACAAAACCTCGCCGCCATTCCAGTGAGCGAGGTAGATGCCATCATCAGCAATGCCGCCGGTTGCGGCTCTGGCCTGCGGGAATACCCTTTGATTTTACGTGGAACTCAATGGGAATCAGAAGCCCGCGCGCTAGCCGCCAAAGTGCGAGACATCTGTGAATTCCTCGTCACCCTCGGCCCGCTGGACCCGCCCCCGCCCCCCCCGCAGCCGCTCACCATCGCCTACCAAGATGCCTGCCACCTCGCCCACGGCCAGCGCGTGCGCAGCGCCCCGCGGCAACTGCTCGAACTCATCCCAGGAACCACCCTCTGCGAGCTCCCCAACCCCGACATCTGCTGCGGCTCAGCCGGAACATACAACATCGACCAGCCCGCCACCGCCGCCATCCTCGGTCAACGCAAAGCCTCCGCCATCGCCGCTACCCACGCCGATTTCGCCGCCAGTGGTAATATCGGATGCCTCACCCAGCTGCGAGCCCACCTGCCAACCAGTTTCCCACCGCATCGCCTGCTCCATACCGCCGTCCTGCTCAATCGCGCCTGGAACGGGACCCTGACCACCCCCACCCCTCAACCCACCCCACGCCCCGTTTTCTGACCGCTCACCGGCCAACCATCGGCCGCTAACGACCAACACGCCGGCCGCAAAGAGCCAAACCAGCGCCAAAAACCCAGTTTTTGCCTGTCTGAGGCCCGCTTCCGTTCACTATTCAGACAAAACAAAACTTTTTCAGCGACACGTGCGGCCCCGACGTTGACAAGGCGTTTCCCTAATCCTAATTGCCGGACCGAGTTTAGGGCTTTGCCCGAGGCCGTCCGTTCACTCAACACCACCCCCATTTTATCTCCGCCGTGTTTTCCAACGAAGAATACCTCATCCAATTGCTCCTGGAAGCCGGGCTGATCTCGGACACGGACATTGTCACCGCCAGGGCTGCTAAAAATAAACGGCAGACCCCGCTCGAATACATGTTGGACGACGGGATGATCAGGGAAGAAGCGCTATCCCAAACCATGGCCGTCAATGCGGGCATGGAATTTGTCGACCTTTCCGAATTGGTGCCCACTCCAGAATTGCTGGATGCCATGCCGGGCGAAGTCGCCTCGAAATACAAAGCCGTGCCAGTCGGTCTGGATTACGGGCAAATCGTGGTCGCCGTCGCGGATCCGTTGAATTTCGACGCCATGGACAGCTTGCCGCACTTGCTGAATGGCGCGTCGCTGTCGTTCGTCTGTGCGACCACCTCGCAAATCGAGCAATTTCTGACCGAATTTTACGGAATCAAGCAGGAGTCCGCCAACATGGACCTTGAGGTCGTCATGGCCGGCGAAGACAATGAGGGCCCTCCCGGACAAGCCAAAGCGGATGCCGATGCTCCCATCATCAAATTGGTGACCAAGATCCTCGTGGAAGCGCACCAGTCCCGCTCCAGTGACATTCACATCGAGCCGATGGAGAAGTCGCTTCGAATCCGTTATCGCATTGACGGGGTCATGCAAGAAATCGACAACCATCCTAAGCATTTGCATGGCCCGGTTGTCGCCCGTCTCAAAATCATGACTGGCAAGATGTCGATTGATGAGCGCCGTATTCCACAAGACGGTCGTATTCAAGCGCGTCTGGGTGGCAAGGACCTTGATTTGCGGGTCTCGACGGTGCCGACGAGCCACGGTGAATCGATCGTCATGCGGATTCTTGATAAATCCGGTCTGACGCTGGGTCTGGGCGATCTTGGGTTCTTGAGCGACGACCAAGCCACTTTTGATGAGCTGATCTCGCTGCCAGACGGTATCATTCTGGTTACCGGTCCCACGGGATCCGGGAAAACGACCACTCTGTACGCCTGCCTTAACGCCATCAACAAGCCGGACCGCAAGATCATCACCGTCGAAGATCCAGTCGAATACCAGCTGGCCGGTATCAATCAGGTCAACGTCAAAGAAGACATTGGCATGACGTTTGCCGCGGCGCTCCGCTCCATGCTGCGTCAGGCGCCCAACATCATCATGATCGGGGAAATCCGGGACTTGGAGACGGCGACCATCGCCATCAATGCCTCGCTGACCGGACACCTCGTCTTCTCAACTTTGCACACCAATGACGCTCCTAGCGCCGTGGCCCGTCTGACCGACATCGGGATCAAACCGTTCCTGACCGCCTCCGCCGTGCGCGCCATCATGGCCCAACGACTGGTGCGGAAACTGTGCAAAGAATGTAAAAAACCCGGGGTGCTCGACGAAATGGAAATTCGCGCGCTGGGCTTGACCCACGATCAAGTGCGGGACGCCACCGTTATGACCCCCGTCGGCTGCTCCAATTGCCGCCAAAACGGCTTCCGCGGACGACTGGCCATCGCCGAAATCTTCCGGATGGACGACGAAGTGCGCACCGCCATCAACGACAATATCTCCTCCGTGCAGCTCAAACGCAAAGCCCGTGAACTCGGCATGCGCAATCTGCGCGAAGACGGCATCCGCAAGGCGCTCGCCGGTATGACCACCGCCGCCGAAGTCATCGAAATCACCGTGGGCGATAGCGACTAACCCCCCCGCCAGCTGATCCGACCCCAGCCCCCACGCATGCCCCTCGACATCGTTCTCCGCACGACCACCGCTTCCAGCGACCGTCGTTGAATCCTGTCCATGGCGGCTCCCTCCCGACCCCACCCCCACCCCCAGACCGTATCCAATTTCCCCTACTCCATGACTGCTGAACATATTTGCGATGTCCTTAAACACCGGGGCATCATTGACCAGAGCCAGGCTGACAGCATCGTCGATGAGGCCAAGAGCACCGGTGACAGCATCGTCCACATCCTGAAGAATTTCGGACTGATTCAGCACGAGAACGAACTGTATCAAGTGGTAGCCGACGAACTCGCCGCCCCATTCCACGACCTCAAGGGATTCGATCCACCCAAGGCCCTGCTGGAATTGATCCCGGCCAACTTGGTCCGCCTCCACGGCGCCTTGCCCATTCACTTTGACGAACTCGGGCTCCACGTCGCCCTGATCAATCCGTTTAATCCGCAAACACTCGAAGACCTGCGGTTCGCCACCGGCAAAGACCTGAATCTCGTCATCGCACGCCCCGAACGCATCGAGGAACTCATCAATGACCTCTACGGCGGCGGCACCGAGGAACTCGGCGATATCCTGTCACAAATTGACGGCGGAGACCCCAACAATCCAAAAGATCTGGAAAATGAGGCGAATTCCGCCCCCATCGTCCGGTATGTGGACCTCGTTCTCTTCCAAGCCATCAAAGAACGCGCCTCCGACATCCACTTCGAACCATTTGAGCTGGAATTTAAAATCCGCTACCGGGTCGACGGTGCCCTGATGGAAATCGCCCCGCCGCCGGCCCGCCTCTCGACCACGATCATTTCCCGGATCAAGGTCATGGCTAACCTCAATATCGCCGAACGCCGACTCCCACAGGACGGCCGGATCATGAAGACGATTGCCGGTCGCAGCGTGGACATGCGGGTTTCCACCCTGCCCACCATTCACGGCGAATCAGTCGTGCTGCGGGTGCTCGATCGCCAGTCCGCCAACCTCGACATCAGCAATCTGGGCATGCCCGGCTTCATCTACGACTACGTCAATGAAGTCATTCAGAAGCCAAACGGCATCTTCGTCGTCTGCGGACCGACCGGATCAGGCAAAACCACCACCCTGTACGCCGCGCTGAAACGCATCAATACCATCGATTCCAAACTACTGACCGTGGAAGATCCGGTTGAGTACGACATCGACGGTATCATTCAGGTGCCAGTCAACGAAAACGTGGGCAACACGTTCGCCAAAGTCCTACGGGCATTTCTTCGTCAAGACCCAGACCGGATCATGGTCGGTGAAATTCGAGACGGCGAAACCGGCCAGATTGCCATTCAGGCGGCCTTGACCGGTCACTTGGTGCTTTCCACTCTGCACACCAATGACGCGCCGGGTGCCGTCACGCGATTGGTCGACATGGGATTGGAACCATTCCTCGTCTCAGCCTCGCTCGAGGGCGTGCTGGCCCAACGTCTTGTTCGAACCATCTGCAAAGAATGCAAAACGTCGTACGAGCCAAGTGACGCCATCCTGACCCAACTTGGCATTCCCGCCAGTGAACTGGGTGGAAAACATTTTTACACCGGCGAAGGCTGTGCCGCATGCGCCAGCACAGGGTATCGCGGCCGTAAAGGACTTTACGAGCTGCTCAGTGTCAACGACACTCTGCGCGACTTGATCACGCAGCGGACTCCCTCGCTGGTTTTGAAACAAAAAGCCATCGAGATGGGCATGAAAACCGTCCGCGAAGACGGCTTGCGCAATATTTACGACGGCAACACCACCATCGAGGAAGTCCTCAAGTATACCTAAGAAAATACGGGGCGGCCGGATTGCGTGATAGACAGCACGCCGGCTTTTCCTTAAAACTCATCTTCGTCAACCCGACTCAGACCCCATGCCCGACTTTGATTACATCGCCCTGAACGCGCAGGGACAGGAAACCGCCGGCTCGATCAGCGCCACCAACGAAGGTGAGGCTTCCTCCATGCTGCGAGGCCAAAACCTCTTTCCAACCAAGCTCGCCCCTAAAGGCCAGTTGGCGGGAGCCAAAAAGAAGGTGGGAGCCGCCAGTAAAAGCCGCAAAAAAGGAGCCTCAGGCGGTGGCACAGTAAAAGGGAAGATCCTCATGATCTTCACCCGCCAGCTGGCCACCCTGATCGACGCCGGTCTGCCGCTCCTGCGCGGCCTGACCGTTCTCGGCAAACAGGAACCAAACCCGGTACTGCAACGCACTATTTTGTCGATCGCTGACTCAGTGCAAACCGGTTCCACGTTCTCCGAATCTCTCGCTCAACACCCGAAGATTTTTAATAAGCTCTACATCAACATGGTGAAGGCCGGGGAACTCGGCGGGGTACTCGAAGTAGTGCTCAACCGTCTGGCCGAATACCAGGAAAAAGCGCAGAAGTTGAAGAACAAGATCGTCTCCGCGATGGTGTATCCGGTGATCGTCATGTTCATCGCGGTCGCCATCGTCTTCTTCCTGTTGCTTTTCATCGTCCCGAAATTCAAAAAGATTTTCGAAGAAATGCTCGGGGCCGAGGAGCGGCTGCCACTCATCACCCGCATTGTCACCGGGGCGTCCGGCTGGCTCATTGAAAGGCCGCTCGTCCTTCCGAACGGATTGCTCCTCATCATGGGCGCCTTTGCTCTTGGCTTTGCGTTCAAAGCGTTCACTTCCACCGTCAAAGGACGTCAGGTGGTGGACCGCCTCAAACTCAATCTGCCCGTCTTCGGTGACATCCAACGGAAAAGTGCCATCTCGCGGTTCAGCCGCACTTTGGGCACCCTAGTCACCTCCGGCGTGCCCATCTTGCAGGCTCTCAACATCACCCGTGATACGTCGGGCAACGTCGTGGTGGCCGACGCCATCACCAAAGTGCATGACGCCGTCCGGGAAGGTGAATCGATGGTCGCCCCGCTGGAAGCCAGTAAGGTCTTCCCCGCCATGGTCATTTCGATGGTCGACGTCGGTGAGGAAACCGGTCAGCTGCCAGAAATGCTTCTGAAAATCGCCGACGTTTATGACGATGAAGTCGATAACTCGGTCGCCGCACTCACTTCGCTCCTCGAGCCCATCATGATTGTGTTCCTCGCGTTGATCGTCGGGGTCATCGTGTTGGCGCTTTTCTTGCCATTGGTAAAAATCATTCAAAAGCTGCAGCAATAATCTTCTTCAGCCACTCCAGCCGCCGCCACGCCTGCAACAGGCGGGCGCGGCAGAGCCTCCACCCCCACTCATTCCCGTTTCACATGTATATCCAGTCACCCGCCAGGCCCCGGTCTCATGGCTTTACGATGGTCGAGATCCTCGTCGTCATCAGCATCATCGCCCTGCTGGCCTCGCTCTCGATCGTCGCCATGGGGCATGCCAATCGCACTTCCAACCGGGAGAAGACCAAGGCGTATATGAAAGCGCTGGAACTGCATCTCGAACGATACAAAGGGGATAATGGGGGCTACCCGCGTCCCAAGGACGGCAGTGAAGCCATCATGACCACCGTTCGGGGCAACAATTATTCCATGGGGGGAGCCATCGCTCTTTACCAAGCCCTGACCGCTGACGGCGATGATGCCATCGAGGACGGTGACACCGGATCCCAAGGCCAAGCAGGATCGATGCGCGATCTCCCCGTTTATTGGGCCGACGCTGATCCCAATGGCAGCCAACGCATTTCGCGCCAAGCCGACGGAAAATACTTTATCGCCGACGGTTTCGGCGTCCCATTCCAGTACAAAGTGCCGCCGCCGCAGGACCCGCGCAATGCCGGGAATTACGACGACTTGAAATCAAAGTACAACAATCCCACCACCTATGATCTGTGGTCGTTCGGTGGTGACGATGCGAACGAAAAAGCCTGGATTAAAAATTGGTAGGCTGATGACGGGGGCTGATGGCTGATAGCCGGCGGTTGATAGCCATCTCTGCCTTCGGGTGGCTTTCCTTCTCCAGTTGTCCGCTAGCAACTCCCCCCATTTTTTCGTTCATCGAGTGGATTCAATCCACCCTTTCTAATTCTGAAATCTACGGCGTTCGCCCCCGCTCTTGATGAATGATCCATCTCCCGGCCGGCGCGCACTGCCCATGGTGGCGTGGATTCTGATCGCTCTGGTGATCGGACTGGCCGTAGGTCTGACCTTGCGACTGGGCGCTTCACCGAGCGTAGCGGCCCAATGGGCAGCCGCTCTCAAAAGTATCTCCGGTGTGATTCTCGGGTTGCTTCGGCTACTAGCCACCCCACTCATCTTTACCGCCATCTTGATGGCCTTGGTTCGCGCCGAAGTCAGCGGCCGCAGCGGCGGTCGTCTGCTGTGGTTCCTCGCCACCAATACTCTCGTCGCCATCATCATCGGCCTGGTCGTGGCTAATACCCTGAAACCAGGAGAAGGCGCCAATCTCCCAGCCCCCAGCGCCGCCGCCGCCCAGTCGCTCGCCGAAAAACCGACTTTCGATCCATGGCGCGATTTTGTTTTAAAATCGTTCCCGAAAAACCTGATCGATCCATTTCGGGAGAATGAAATCATCGGCGTCATTCTGCTGGCCCTCGTCCTCGGGGCCGGATTGCGTACACTGCGGCAGCGGGGCGGCACGCCAGCGGCCCATGTTGAATCCCTTGTCGCGGCGGCCGAAACCGCCTTCGAGTTGTTGCTGATTCTGCTTCACTGGCTGTTCAAAATTGTGCCCGTGGCTGTCTGTACGGTGGTCGCGGCCGTGGTGGCCACCCATGGGATGTCGCCCTTGATTTCGATGGGATGGTTTGTCGTAACTGTGCTGGCCGCCCTGCTCTGCCAAGCTTGTTTCTACTTGGTGCGGATCCGCCGCGGCTCGTGGGTCCGTCCTATCCATTTCCTCAGGTCCGCCTCCGAAGCGTTGACCGTGGCATTTTCCACCGCCAGTTCGACCGCTACGCTACCCGTCACCTATCGCTGTGCTGTCAGTAAACTCGGCGTGCGTCCGGCCAATGCCGGCTTGGGCGTCATGGTGGGCGGATCGATGAACAACGACGGCACCGCGCTGTACGAAGCCGTCGCCGCGCTTTTCATCGCTCAAGCCATCGGACAACACCTCAGCCCCGGCGCCCAAATTCTCCTCGTCCTGATGTCCGTGATCGCCTCGGTCGGCGCCGCCGGCATCCCAGAAGCCGGCCTCATCACCATGATCGCCGTCTTCACCGCCGTCAAATTGCCCGTCGAATACATCCCGCTGCTGCTCACCGTCGACTGGTTCCTCGATCGATGCCGCACCGCCATCAATGTGATGGGC
>JALRGB010000013.1 GCA_023253575.1 Verrucomicrobiales bacterium | reverse complement strand
TGGAATAAGGGCGGGGACAGAAAAGCAGAATAAAAATGACCGGGGCGGAAGCGGTCGCGCGTGGAGAATGTCAGCCGAGAATGTCCGACCCTACACACACTGTGCCCACAACGCCTCCCACTTTTCAAAATCACTTTCCTCCGGGCCGTCGAACGTGCCGAGAAGAAATTTTTCATTGGTACGCAGGGGCGAGACGACCAGCACTAGGGTTTATCTGGTCGGCGGCTGGGGGTGGGGGTTAGGGTGCGTTTGTTTCTTCCGGATGGTGATTGGCGGTGTTTGGAGCTGTGAGGCGTTCCCGGCGGAGTCATGGGCGGTGGGGCGGGCTGGAGCAACGAGAGGTTGACGAAGTGGCTGGCATGGCCTGACGTAGGGATCGATTTTTGACTCCATGAAATGCCTTCATATTTTCCGTATCTGGGCCGTGGTGGCGGCGATGATGGCGGCTGGTTCTCTAGAGGCCCGGCCGAATATTATTTTCATCATGACGGACGATCATGCGGCGAACGCGATTTCGGCGTATGGATCGAAGGTGAACGTCACACCGCATCTTGATCGGATGGCGCGTGAGGGGATGATGTTTGAGAATTGTTTTGTCACCAACTCGATTTGTGCGCCGAGCCGGGCCACGTTGTTGACTGGCAAGTACAGTCATTTGAATGGCACGCCGGTTTTTAACGTCTTTGACGGCTCGCAGCCGACGGTAGCGAAACTCATGCAATCATCTGGTTATTATACAGGTATGATTGGCAAATGGCATCTGGGGAGCAATCCTACGGGCTTTGACGTTTGGAATATTTTACCCGGCCAGGGGGCTTATAATGATCCGGTCTTTTACACGGCGACCGGGGAAAAAAAGTATGACGGGCAATATGTCACCCATGTCGTCACTGGGCTGGCCGAAGACTTCATCAAGAGCCGTCCCAAGGACCAGCCGTTTTTGCTTTTCTGTCATCACAAAGCGCCGCATCGGAATTGGACGCCGGAGTCAAAATACGATCGTGAATTCAGAAACCGCACGATTCCGGAGCCGGCCACGTTGCGCGATGATTATGCGACCCGGACTGATGCGCTGAAGGAGAACCGGCAGAAAGTGTTCGATCATCTGACCCGGAGCGACCTGAAACTTGCGCCGCCCAGCGATTTGGTGCGGGGGACGCCGGCTTATCAGCAGTGGCTTCACTCGGTGCCGCGGGAGGTGACCATCGAGCAGGACGGACAGGCCCTCACGTTGACCGGCGCGGCGCTCGATGCCTGGAAATACCAGCGGTACATGCAGGATTATCTGGCGTGTGTGCAGTCCGTGGATGATTCGGTGGGGCGTCTGCTGGACGTGCTGCAGGAAGAAAAGATCGATGACGAGACGCTGGTCATTTACACGAGCGACAATGGATTTTTCCTGGGTGAGCACGGGCTTTACGACAAGCGGTTTATGTATGAGGAAACGATCCGGGTACCGTTTATTGTGCGCTGGCCGGGTGCAGTGGCCGCGGGTCAGCGGGAGCGGGCGCTCGCCATCAATGTTGATTTTGCCCCCACTTTTCTGGAGGCGGCGGGCCAGCCGGTGCCGGCGGACATGCAGGGCCGGAGTCTGGTTCCCCTGCTGCATGGGCGTAAACCCGCCGATTGGCGGACCAGCTTTTATTAT
>JALRGB010000012.1 GCA_023253575.1 Verrucomicrobiales bacterium | reverse complement strand
CGTGCGCAGAGATCCATGTCTTCACCATACATGAAATAATCTGGGCAAAACCCATTTACCCTCGAAAAAACTTCAGAACGCATCAACATGAAGGCACCGCTAACGGCCTCGACTTCGATCGGTTCGACAGCCCGAAACGCCCTGCCTATGCCCCAAAGTCGAGAGTTGGGCAGAAGCCGACGGAAGAAAGTGGAATCAATTGCCCTGTTGAGTGGAGTCGGCAGGGCGCGCACGCAAGTAGTCTGCAGACTGCCATCGGGATTGAGGATGCGCGGGCACAGGATTCCGGCGTCCGGTCGACGCTCGAGTTCGGCGAGCATGGTCTGGAGGCAGGCGGACTTCAGCTCGGTGTCAGGATTCAGGAAAAGCACCGCGCCACTCGCGACCTTGGAAAACCCTAGGTTGTTGCAGCGCCCAAAACCGAGGTTTTCCTGACTTTGAATGAAGATGACTTCCGGAAACTCGCTGGCCAGCATTTCTCCACAGCCATCAAACGAGGCTCCGTCCACAACAATGACCTGCGGTGCGAGATCCGCGGCCGTGGCCTGAACGGATCGCAAGCAGCCTCGCAAGTGGTCTTTTGACCTCCAGTTTACAATAACAATGGAGAGGGTCATGAATTTTGGTATTCTGGCCTAACTTTGCTCCATAGACTGGGTTTTCCGAGCAGGCAGTTTATTTGCTGACGGCGGACGTAGGACACGAGATCTGGATGAGCAACGCCACCCACGCGGTCAAAGCATCCCTTCACATAGCCCCAAGCCAGCGCCACTCCGCCTAGTCCATAGGGACGACGAAACAACCTTCGAAGGCACTTGGCGGCCATAAAAAGCGGATGATAGCCGCTATTATAATTGGCAACGCCATTCTTAACCCAATTTCGCCAGTTTCCGTCAGCGGAGCCAGTTTCCTTGAGTTGATGGATCTTGATTTCTGGGAAGGTCATGGTTTGCCAACCGAGCATGTTGGCCTTGAGTTCATCTACGGTGTCCCATCCCGGTGCCTTGATGAGTCCGCCCAACTGATCCCAGCAGGCCCGACGATACATCTTGGTCGCCCCACGCACATGGAAGGCCGGGTCGCCACGGCTTTCCTCCTGAAGCCCGCCATCCTCCCGCCGACAAATCGTGCCCCCGCCGATTCCTAGCTCGGGATTATGAACAAACCGTTCGAAACACCGCTCAAAATAATCGCCCTCAAATGTAAGATCTCCGTCAAATTTTACCAGATAGTCGAAGCCCTCAGCGCCAAGCCGTGCCATGCCATCGTAAAAGGCCTCCACCACCCCCGTCCCGGGCTTGCGAAATCCCCGATCCGCTCGGTGCACTGCCGTGATCCACTCGTACTTTGCCGCGGCCTCATCCACGATCTCCGAGGTCCCATCGGTGGAACCGTCGTCCACAATCACCCACCGGTACGGGCGAATAGTCTGCCCGACAAACGAAGCAATCGTGCGCGGGAGATTATCCCGTTCATTGCGAACCGGAGTGATTACTACGTAAACGATCGAGTTGGACATCGAAGAGAAAAAACAAAGATACAAAAAATCAGAACCGGAAGCGACGATTGTGACTAATGGCCATTTTCGAAATCATCGAGGCGCTGAATCGAGGCACAGCACGGGGATGTGGGCCATGAGCTATGTGATGTGGGGGCTAGGACTCGGGCGGCGAAGCTATCTGGTGCGGCGTCCACTGTGATCATTCATCTTCCGAGGAGCGACTTCGCGGCTTTGAAGGCATTTTGCGGGACGGCCAGCCAATCGTAGGCCCCGTGGAGCTTGGCGCGCAGGAGGGAAGCGTTATCGGCGCCGTTGGCAGGAAGGCGTTTGAGAAGCAGCGGTTCATCCCCGCGATGAACGCAGCCAAGAGAGGTGGTCACGCCAAGACGGTATCCAGTGCGGTCCATGGCTTGGCGGAAGCGGTCAACGTAGGCCAAATTCTGACGAGGAAAGGCATAGGGATGAGCGAAGGTGGTGATGGGCGCGGAAAGCTCTTGTTCGAGGATGCACCGCGAGCGTTGCAGCTCGTCGTCGAGTT
>JALRGB010000010.1 GCA_023253575.1 Verrucomicrobiales bacterium | reverse complement strand
GCAGCAGCGACAGGAGCGGCGGCGGAAACGCCCCACTTCTCTTCGAGTTGTTTCACGAGATCAGCGACTTCCAAGATGGTCAGTCCGCTGAGTTGTTCGACGATGTTAGTGATATCAGCCATGGTAGTAATTCAGTATTTTCGCCTGATGGAGCTCCATCAGAATTATGGACAACGGCCGTTGTCCCGACAAGGAACTGGGTTGGTTTTGTGTGGTTTGTGAAGTGTCGAAGGGGATTCAGCGGGCGGTCAGGCGGAGCCTTACGTGAGATGAACGACCAGCGACAAAAGTGATTTCTGTGAATTGAGGACTGCGCAAAACGAGCGGGAGGGAGCTCGTGTGGCGGTGTGGTGACCGCGAATACCGCGGATTGAGCGGCTTCCTAGGCGGCGGCGTCGCCGTTGGTGGCGTCGGCGTGAGCTTGGAGCACGCGGGCCAGCGAGGCGGCTGGTTCGTTGAGGGTACGGACGAGCTTGGTGCCGGGAGCGAGGAGGACTCCGAGCAACTGAGCTTGGAGTTGTGGTTTGCTCGGTAGATCGGCGAGGACGTTGGCGGCGGCTTCATCGACGAAGTTGCCATCGACCAGGCCACCGCGGAACGCGAGGCGTTTGCTTTCTTTATTGAAAGTTTTGAGGACCTTAGCGGCGGCGGCTACGTCTTCGGCGCCGGTGACGATGGCGCTTTGACCGAGCAAGCTTTTGACGATTTCTTCCGAGAGGCCGGCTTGTTTCGCGGCGAGGCGGACGAACGAGTTTTTCGCCACCGTCATTTTGGCGCCCACTTCACGAAGCCGTTTACGGGCTTCATTGAACTGGGAGACGGTTGTTTTATTATAGTCAACGACGAGGAGGAAGGGCGACTTGTTCAGACGCGCGTGCAATTCGTTGATGACGATTTCTTTGACAGGATTCATTGGCGTGGAGCTCCGAAGTAGGGGTTAGGCCTTGAGGAATTTGCCTTCCTCGATCCGGACACCCGGCGTCATGGAGGCGGCCATGGTAATGGACTCGATATATTTTCCTTTGGCGGTAGCGGGTTTGGCGCGCACGACGGAATCGATCAGGGCGATGGCGTTTTCCACGAGTTGCTGGTGGGTGAATTCGGCCTTACCGATGGTAGCGGCGATGTTGCCATTGCGATCGAGACGGAAGTCGACGCGACCGGCTTTCACTTCGCGCACGGCGCGGGCGGTGTCATCGGTGACGGTGCCGGTTTTTGGATTGGGCATCAGACCGCGAGGGCCGAGTTGTTTACCCAATTTCCGGACTTCGGTCATGGCGTCGGGGGTGGCGACGGCGACATCGAAGTCAATGAATCCTTCGGTCACTTTTTTGATGAGGTCATCGAAACCGACGTGTTCGGCACCGGCTTCGCGAGCGGCGTCAGCGGCGGCGCCCTTCGCGAAAACGAGCACGCGAACGGTTTTGCCGGAGCCGTGGGGCAGTGGGCAGGTCGAGCGAATGGCTTGATCTGACTTCTTAGGATCCACGCCCATGTGGAAGCTCAAGGTGACCGTCTGGTTGAATTTAGGGGCCGGGAACTTTTTGATCAATTCGGCGGCTTCTTCCAGAGAGTACTGGCGTCCGACCTCGACGAGTTTGAGGGCGGCTTGATATCGTTTACTAGGTTTTTTAGCCATGGTGGGGTGCAGTGGTGGCGACGAGGCGGGGCCGAGTCTCCTGCTGGGGTGATAAATCCGCGGCCGTGAGCCGCGGGAAAGGAATGGATGGGAGAGCGGCTGACGCGATAAAACTGAGCGGCTGACGCGATAAAATAAAGCGGCTGACGCGGAAGTTTTTACGCTTCGATGACTTCGACGCCCATTTGACGGCAGGTGCCAGCGATGATGCGGTAGGCGGCTTCAGGATCATTGGCATTGAGATCGGGCATTTTCTGCTTCACGATTTCCATGATTTGTTCCTTATTGAGGCGGGCGACTTTTGTCTTATTCGGTTCTTTCGAGCCGGAGGCGATTTTCGCCATCTTCTTGATCAGGACGGCCGCTGGCGGCTGTTTAGTGATGAAGGTGAACGATTTGTCTTTATAGACGGTGATGATGACCGGGAGCAGGTCGCCATTCAGTTTTTGGGTTTCCGCATTGAATCTTTTGCAGAATTCCATGATATTCACGCCGGCTTGGCCGAGCGCGGGACCGACCGGCGGAGCAGGATTAGCCTGCCCGGCGGGGATCTGGAGTTTCACCATCTTGACAATTTCCTTGGCCATATAGCAATGCGTGTGAAAAATAAGGCCGCGCGGAAGGCGCGGCTGATTTGAAGGGAAGGGAGATACTAGGCACGCTCGAAATTTCGCAACGAGAAAAATTTGATTTATGCGAGCGGGGGGCGGTGAGCGAGACATGGAAGAGGGGCGGTGCGGTTGGTTCGGGAAAAAAATGGTCTGGTGGTGAGATCTATCACGTCGTTATTTTCCGCATTGCGGGGCCGACGCACTCCTGCATACTTAAGAAATATATTTCCCCGAACGTTCCAGCATGTCCCCAGAATTCACCGCTCCACCGCCCCGTCGCGCCCGCAAAGTGCTTAAGTCCAGCCTTGTGCTTGGGCTGATGACAATTCTTGGCATTTTAGCGTGGAAGCGACATGGCCAAGAAGGAGGAGAGGGCGGAACGGCGGTCGTTTCGCGTCCACCTATAATGACCCTGCCGCCGATGCCTCCGTCACTGCCTGAAACGATGGCGGAGCGGAAGGCGTATCAGCGGTTGCGTCAGGATGCGATGGCTCATGACGGCCGGGTTTTGGAGAAGGGAGTGGCGGCCCAGGCGACGGGCTTAGTCAACCGGCATTCCTTGCAGCTGGCGCTCGATGAAGTCTTTTCCTTAGGTCGTGGCGAGCCAGCGGCGGTCGGCCGGATTCGTCCGCGGGCGACGCGGGCGGAGTTGGAGAAATTTGTATCCGACCGGGTGGCGGGTGGTGCGCCGGCGACGTATCCGGTGTTGTATGTCAAGGATGCGCCGCGGGTGTCGGGCAACCTACGGGTGGCGACTGGGGAGATTGTCGCGGCCTTGCAGCCGGGGGTGTCGGCGGGTGAGATTGCGCGTGCGTATGGATTAGAAGCGCGGCCTGAGGGCAGTTCGCTGGTGGGATTGACGCGTTTTGTAGCGCGCAATGCCTTTCGGGCTTTGGAGTTAGTTCCCCGATTGGCGGCGGACGCGCGGATTGCGATGGTGGACCATGATTTTCTGAAGCCGGTTGAGCCTAAGTCATTGGCGCCCAACGACTTGTTGTTTCAGGATCAATGGGCCGTGGGCAATGTGCATCCGTATAATATTGGGATTTACCCGGCTTTGTCTTACACGCCCTTGTTGCCGAATGCAGCGCCGGTCTGGGGTGATTTTGATGATGCCGCGGGGGGCATTCGTGGGAGGGGCATTCGGGTGGGTGTTTTGGATGACGGGGTGGAGATCAATCATCCTGATTTGCAAGAGGGGATGGCGCCGGTGGGCGAGCATCATGGGTATGATATGCGGGAGACTTTTTCGCCATCGGGGGATGTGTTGCCACCGTATGTGCAATCATCCAGCGGCTTCAATGCGGAGCCGCTGCGGGTGACGCCGGTGAACCGGGCGCATGGCATTAATATTGCGGGCATTATTGGCGGGCGTGCCAACAATGGGACGGGGATGGTGGGGGTGGCGCCGCAGTCGACGTTGGTGGGAGTACGCACCTTGAGTTATGCCTTATTGGGGCGCCAATTTGAGGCGCCGGATCCGACATTTTACCAGCCATTGTTGGGTGACTTGTTATCGCCGACGCAGGATGTGATGATTGCGGCGGCGTTTACGTACTCGGCGAATGATTTTACGGCGGGTAGTTTTAATCCGGGCATGGTTTACAGAGGAACCCTGTACGCCACGCCGCTTCCTGGCTTTGCGGATTCTCCGGGCGGGCCGTTGATTCACGTCAAAAACGTGGGATTTGGCGCCTCGGATAACGCTGGGGTGGTGGATGGACCGGGGCCGGAAACGGCTGGCAGTGTCATCAATGGATTTGTCAAAGAGGGAGCGCGCACCAAAGCGGCCAAGGACGGGCGTTTGGGGTTGGGGACGGTCTTTGTGCATCCGGCGGGTAACGCTCGTTATTTAAGCATGGACAACGCCAACAATGACGGCTACGCCAACGCTCGCGAGGCGATTACGGTGGGATCGATTGCCAAAACGAATGGCACGATCGTGGGGGCGGCGGACGCCACCTCGGTGTTCAGCGAGTGGGGAGCCAACCTGACGGTGGTCGCTCCGGGGGGCGGGCAATATTGGGGTAGTAAGGCAGCCGGTCAGCGAACGAATGATGGTCGTCCGATGCGGGGCTCCCCGACGGCCGGGCCGGGTATTACTTCCATTGCCACCACCGACTGGACGATCAATTTGGCGGCCAAGCCGGCGACCATCAGCACGCCTTCTATTCCTGAGTTGTATGGTTTGAACAAAGGCGGTGGCAACGGGGCGGCCGAGTATGCGGATGGTCGATTTTCACGGCGCTTTCAAGGGACGTCCGCGGCGGCGGCCCACGTGTCCGGAGTGGTTGCGTTGATGTTGGAAGCCAACCCGCGGCTGAGCTGGATTGATGTGCAAAACACCCTCATTCGTACGGCCCGCAACCATCTCGATCCATTGGCTTATGCGACCGACCCGACGGCGGCTAATCCTCCGCTGAATGCCTTGGATGGACTGGATACTAGCGACCCATCCGATCCGGTCGTGATTGATCGCGATTGGTTCAAGAATGGCGGCAATCTCTGGTTCAATCACAAATACGGGGCCGGTTTGGTGGATGCGGGTCGGGCGGTGGCCGAGGCTCAGCGCGGGATTTTGTTGCCGCGGCAGTCGGACATGGTCGAGCTGGAAGCCTTCACCTTTGAAGAAAAAGTCATTGAAGATGCGGCGGCCACTGCCCCGGGACGAGCGTCAGAGATCACGCTGGAACCCGCGGTGCCCGTTGACTTCGTCATTACGCATGTGCAGGTGCGGATCGATAAAGTGTCCGCGTTTAGCATTGGCGAGCTCGGGATTACTCTCATCTCGCCCAGCGGCATGGAGAGCACGTTGTTGGAGCCGAGGTATGACTTTAGTGACGACCTGACGGCGTGGACCTTCAGCTCGCTGCGTTACTGGGGTGAGAGCGGCTATGGCGTCAATTCTTCCCGCCAGTGGAAAATCCAATTCCGCGACTATTTCCGCGATGATGTGCCGAGCCCATTGAGTTTGATGAGGGTGAATCCACGTGGGGCCTCGAATCGGGTCACGTTGATTGTGCATGGGTATCCGCGGCCGACGACTCCGACGGTCACCAGTCCCGCGAGCATCAATCCGCTGGCGCCTACGGTGGTGGAAGTGCCACGGGGCAAAAACTTTGCTTATTCTATCGTCGCCCGCAACCAGCCGACAACATGGTTTGTGCGGACGGACGATGTGGCCGGAGTGCCAGCTGGTTTGAAGCTGGATACGATCAATCCTTCTGCCGATGAAACGTATCAGCCTGCGCGCCGCATCACGGGTAAAGTGAACGCAGCGGTCGGCACGGTCTATGAGATGGAAGTTGAGGCGGCCAATGCTGGCGGTATTTCGGAAACTCATTATCTACAGCTGAGGGTGGTCCCGCCGCCAAGCACGGATCCTTACACGCAGTGGGCGGATTATTTCTATCCACCGTTTGCCTTGGGCAATCCGTTGGCCGCGGGTGCCGCTGATGGGGATGGGGACATGAGCACCAATGAAATCGAGTACGCGGTGGGTACGTCTCCGGTCGTATTTGATGCGGACAAGATGCCGGCGGTGACGCTTGCGGAAGGAGCCGTCACTGCTGGATACACCTTCAAGCGGTTCCCTACCCGCGGGATGAAGTATGAAGTGCAGGCTTCGACCAGTCTGCTCACTGATTCGTGGAAAACGGTGGTGATCAGTGATCCGGCCTTGAAGGCGCCGGCGGCCGGTGCTGGCGGACTGCCTCTCTCTGTGGACGCGAACTATACGGTCAGCGAAGGCGCGCTCGTTCCCGAGGGCGATGAGCCGCAAAGTTCCCATCACGCGGTGACGGTACTTCCTGCTGGGGTCGATACCAAGGTGGTGTATTTCCGCCTCAAGCTTACCTCGTTGGCGGGTCCCCTCGATCCAAAATAACCGAAACGCCTCCCGTGGAGGTGATTCTGACGGCCCGCTTCTCCGGTATGGGGAGGCGGGCCTTTTTTTATGGGGATGACTGGCGAATTTCTCAATTAGGCTTTTCTGAGCAGGCGCAGTTGTTCGCGCTTTTCGCGGCCCGGGTAGGTGGCCGGGACCTCCCAGCTCTTGATGATTTCGAATCGTGGGGCAAATCGCCGGTCGAGTTCCTCCGCCGAGCATCCGTGAGGTGGGCCGAGGGTGGCATTTTCTTCGGGCGAATCCCAAGGAGTGAGGAAAAATACGGCGAGCAGGTGACCACCGGGTTTGAGGGCATCGGCCACGGCGTTGACATAGGCATTGCGCAGGGACGGGTCGATGGCGCAA
>JALRGB010000812.1 GCA_023253575.1 Verrucomicrobiales bacterium | reverse complement strand
GGCCGCCAAACTGGTGGCGCGAGCCGCTGTTGAGACGGACCTTGAAGTGCGAAATCAACTAGCGGCCACGGCCCGTCGACTTTCGGCGCGTGACGGACTGGCGGTGGTAAAAGTGTTGAGTCGGCAGGATGGTGATGTGGCGGACAACCGGATACCCTTGTTTTTGTGGTGGGCGGTGGAAGCTCGATGTGCGGAGCATCGAGACGATGTGATTCAGTTGTTCGCTGATCCAGATTTCTGGCAGCGGCCGATGGTGGAAACCCATTTGATTGAGCGCACGGCCCGGCGTTTTGCCTTGGCTGGCTCGCGTCAGGATTTGCTGGCCTGTGCCCGGCTTTTTGAGCTTTCGCCGACGCCCGAGCACAGTCGGCGGCTGATGGCGGGTTTTGAGACGGCTTTTAAAGGCCGTACTTTGGCCGGGCTGCCGGACGCCTTGGTGGCTGCGATGGCGCGCCACGGCGTCGGATCGGCCGCGTTTGCCATTCGCCAGGGAGATGCCGCCGCTATGCGTCGGGCCCTGCAGATTGTGCCGGACGAAACCTCCGCGCGGACGGAGCGACTTGAGTTCCTCGGGGTCATGAGTGAAGTCAAGATTCCTGACGCTGTGCCGGCTTTGGTCAAAGCCTGTCTGGCGGCAGTGAAGGATGACGGTTTGGAGAAGGCGATCCTTTCCGCCATGCAAAATTACGATGATCCAGCCATCGCTGAAGCCGTGTTGAAGGTGTATCCGGTCCTCGGCCGCGAATCGCTGGCCGTGGCCCAGACACTGTTGGCCAGTCGTCCGGCTTGGGCGAGGCAGCTCGTGGAGGCCATGAATCCCGCCACCAGTCATCAGGTCGGCCTCCGCCTGAATCCTGATACCGTGCCATTGAACATGGTGAGGACACTGAAACAGCATCGCGATGCCGCGTTGCTGGCGGCCTTGGACCAAGTCTGGCCGGTGACCGGCAAGGCCACCACCGAAGAAATGGAAAAGAAAATCACGCATCTGGCAGCCGCGATCCGCGGTGGCACGGGGGATCCGTATAATGGTCGAACGCTCTTCCAAAACGCGTGCAGTGCGTGCCACCAGTTGTTTGGTCAGGGCGGTCAGATCGGACCCGACCTCACCGTGCATGACCGAACGGATCTGGAATCGATGCTCCTCGCTACCGTGAATCCCAATGCCGAAATTCGGGAAGGATTTGAAAACTACACCGTCGAGACGAGCGATGGTCGGTCTCTCGCCGGATTTTTGATCGAGCAGGATGAGCATACCATCGTCCTGCGCGGATTGGACAATCAGAATGTGACCCTAGCCCGGAGCGGAATCGCTCAACTTCAGCCCGCCGGCATGTCGCTCATGCCCGAAGGCCTGCTCGATACCCTCACCGAACAACAAACCCGCGATCTCTTCGCGTATCTTCGCAGTACCCAGCCGCTCGTCGGTGAAGCGCCGCGTTGATTAACACCCCAACAAATGATCATGTTTCCATTCCACGCGCTCGCCGTTTTTTCGTTGTTCCTAACGGTGGTTCCACTGCCGGCGGAGACCACGCCGTCAGTATTATCTGGAACCCGTCCCCTGACTCTTGAGGGCGATCTGGCGGCGCAGCTGGTCAGTGGCATCGACACGTATCTCGACCGGGTACTGGCTGAGGCGCCCACCAGCCGGGCCCGTCACTGGCAGCGAGATTTGAGTTCTCCCGAGGCCTATGTGGCATCGGTGGAGGAGAATCGGCAGCGCCTTGCGATGAGAGTGGGGGTCGTTGACCGCCGGGATCCGGTGCAGCTTCAGGTTTCGGCGGTGGTTACGGGTGAGGTTCGGGGCAATCCTGCGGAGATTGGCCGCGGCCATGGTTTCAGCATTCAGGCGGTCTCGTGGAATGTCTTTCGCGGGGTGCACGCGGACGGGCTGATGCTCGTACCGGACGGAGAGATCCGAGCTTCGGTAGTGGCGGTTCCGGATTGTGATTGGACGCCCGAGCAGATTGCCGGTTTGCAGCCGGGGCTGCCGCCGACCCAGCAATTTGCGCGGCGTCTGGCTGAACGCGGTTGTCGCGTATTGATTCCGTTTTTGATTGACCGATCGGATGCGTACAGCGGCGTGCCCGGCGTTCGGGCCATCAAACAATCGCAGAGGGAGGTGCTTTGGCGTGCCTCCTATCAAATGGGGCGAACCATTCAGGGGTATGAAATTCAGAAAGTTCTCGCAGCGGTTGATTGGCTCGACGCCCGCCGCCAAACGGGCGCAGCCCGGACGCCGCTGGCCGTGGCCGGGTACGGCGAAGGTGGGCTGGTCGCGTGTTTTGCCGGAGCACTGGATCGGCGGATCGACGTCACGGTAGTCAGTGGCTATCAAGTGAATCCCAATTTGCAGGACGAGCCGATCTACCGGAACGTCTGGGCTCTGACCTCGGAATTCGGTGCCGGTGAAATCGCGGGACTCATTGCTCCGCGACAGCTGATCTGGGAACACGGCCAGTTTCCTGAAGCGGAATACCCGCAGCCTGGCCAGTCATCGCATGGCGCGGCTCCTGGGCGACTGCGCCGCCCGGACGACGCCACCACTCGAGGTGTGCTTGAGACAGCCCGGGCATGGCTGCAGGGAGTCCCAGGGGTCGATCGCTGGAAATTAGTGGCGGCCCGACCGGATGAAGTGTTTAACGACGAGACCATTGATTCTTTGGGCGAGGCTTTGGGGCTGCCTTCGTCTTCGGCCGGCTCCCCCGTGTTTTCGGTCGATCCGGTGAATCCTCCGCCTGACAACAAGGCGCGTCTGGCTCGTCAGTATGCGCAAATTTATGATGATACCCAGTGGCTGATGCGGGAGTCGGAGTATACCCGCGGTGATTTTTGGAAGAAGGTGGACCGCACGTCGGCAGCGACTTTTGCGGCCAGCGCCCAAGTGCAGCGCGACCATCTTTTGCAGGAAGTGGTGGGCCCGATTCCTCCCGCTTCATTGCCAGCGAGTCCGCGGACGCGAAAGGTCTCGGAGACCGATGCCTTTACTTGCTACGAGGTGGTGCTCGATGTGCACCCCGACGTGTTTGCCTACGGCATCCTCGTCCTGCCCAAAGGCATCAAATCAGGCGAACAACGCCCCGTTGTGATCTGCCAACATGGATTGGAAGGGCGTCCACGTGATGTCGCTGATCCAACCATCGATAGCGAGTTTTATCATGCCTACGCCTGCCGCCTCGCCGAACGCGGGTTCATCACCTTCGCTCCGCAAAATTGCTACATCGGAGAAAATCGCTTTCGCCAAGTGCTGCGCAAAGCCCAGCCGCTCAACCTCACTCTCTGGTCATTCATCATGCGCCAACACGAGGTCATTCTCGACTGGCTGGCCGCTCAGGAGTATGTCGATCCCTCGCGCCTCGCTTTTTACGGTCTCAGTTATGGCGGCAAAACGGCCATGCGCATTCCTCAACTGATCGATCGGTATTGCCTCAGCATCTGTTCCGCTGACTACAACGAATGGATTTGGAAAAACGTCAACGGGCGGTCAGGTTATTGCTATCTCTATGGTGGTGAATACGATATGCCCGAGTTTAACCTTGGTAATACCTTCAATTATGCAGAGCTCAGCTGGCTCATGATCCCGCGTCCCTTCATGGTGGAACGCGGTCACGATGACGGGGTCGCTCCAGATGAATGGGTCGCATACGAGTTTGCCAAAACCCGCCGCCAGTATGTCAAACTCGGAATCGGCGACCGTACGGAAATCGAGGTTTTTAACGGTCCCCACACCATCAATGGCCGCGGGACATTCGACTTTCTGCACAAGCACCTGAACTGGCCGCAACCTCCGCAATAAGGGAGAAGCGGGCGCTGTGGCCGGGGCCGGACTTTCGCTGGCCATGACTCTGATGTAGGCAGAGGTCATGGCCGTTTTGCGGCTTTGGCCAATCTGTTTTCGAGCCCATCGGGCCATCGGTCTACCTATTTTTTATGTCTTATCGATCACTTATCGTATTATGTATTTTTTGTTGCTTGCCGCGCGGGCAGGCTTCTCCGTTTCCTGACGACCCTGAGGTCGGTCGGCAGGCGTTGGCCATGGTAGCCCGGTCCACCGCTGTTTTTTCCCGGCCTCCGGTGGTCATGCCGACGCGAAAAGTTCCGGACGGTCCGCTGTTGGGCAACGGGGACATTGGGGTGGCGGTGGGCGGAGTGGTCGAGCGTTTGCGGTACTTTGGGCTGGGGGAGGCGGGCGGAGCCAAAGTGACCATGCGTGAAACGAAGGCTGTCGACTGTCCGGAGACGCATCGGTTTTATTTATCGAAGAACGATTTCTGGAAGACGAAGAGCGTGTATCCGAACGCTCATCCGGCGCCGATTGGGGGGATTGATATCAGTATTCCGGCGCTCAATGGCGGTGAATTCAAGGCAGAGCAGCGGCTGGATACGGCCGAGGTCGTGCACACCCTCAAGACGGTGCATCGCATCGAAGACCCGCCGCCGTTTACGCGTCCCGGGACTGTGATTCAATTCCATTCATGGGTGGCGGCCACGGAAAACATCGTTGTCATTGAACTCAGCGTGGAAGGGGATCCTGGAGACACCAACCCGTTCGCCCCCACGGCTCTCACGGGCGTGGATGTTAAACTCTGGCCCGCTGCCGGAAATGAAGCGGAAACGGCCACCGGCAACTTGCCTGATGGTAGCTGGGCTGTTCGCCGGTTTGTCTCCACCACCGAGTCGGCCGCTCTGGAGCAAGAACCATCCGCCCGCACCACCGAAGCGGCCGTGGCCATGCGCTTTTTTCAGCATCGCCAGCCCGGTCTGCCCTGGAGCCGTGGCGATGGATGGTCAGCCGATCGCCTCGTGCTCCAGCCGGGGCATCGCGTATTCATTGCCGCCAGCCTAGTGACCAGCGAGGAATCAGCGGCGCCGCTGGACGAGGCACGCCGCCGCGTGGCCGCGCTCTCCGTCGAGCGCCTGCTTTCGCTCAAGGAGGCGCATCGTTCCTGGTGGCGCGAATTCTGGGCGAAGTCGTACATCAACATTGGTGATCCGTTGATCGAGCAATTTTATTATGGTTCGCATTATTTGTTGGCTTCCTGCAGCCGGAATCGGGGGTTTCCTCCATCGTTGTATGGCAATTGGATCACAGCCGACGGCGTGTCTTGGCAGGCGGACTATCATTTGAATTACAACCATCAGGCGCCGTGGTGGGGAGTTTTTTCCTCCAATCACGTCGAGCTGGCCGACCCGTATGACACGCCCATTCTCGAGTATCTTCCGATTGCGAAGCAGAATGCGCGGCAGTTTCTGAAAGTGCCGGGTGTCTATTACGACGTGGGCATTGGCCCGCGGGCGCTTGAGACGTCATTTATGCCCAAGGGCCACGGTATTCCTGGTGAGGGCAACCGCATGTTTCTCGGCCAGAAAAGCAATGCTGTCTTTGCGGCGGTCAACATGTTGATGCGCATCCGGCACACCTGGGACGTGGACTACATCCGGCGCGTGTATCCATTTCTTTTGGAAGTGGCCACCTTTTGGGAAAGTTACTTGAGGCTCGAAAACGGTCGATATGTCATTGACAATGATGCTTCGGGAGAAGTTGGTGATGGCGGGAGCGACCGCAATAACGCGCTTTCGCTCGGCCTGCTGCGCACGTTTTTCGGCGGCCTGGTGGAAACAAGTATTGAGCTCGGTACCGAGGCCGACCGCCGCGGCGCTTGGCAGGAAATTTTGCTCCGCCTGAGCGATTTTCCGACGGTGGATGTCGACGGTCGGCGCCAGCTTCGCGGGGCCGACGCCGGTCCGGCGGCTGACCGGATTGGTCCGACGCGCAATAATACGCGACTCGAATTCATGGGCATGGTCTGGCCGTCGACGGTCATTGGTTTTAATTCCGACCCGGCGATGCTCAAGGTTCTGCAGGATGATGTTCGAGGGTGGGCCGACAGCGAGTGGATCGGGCATTTTAACGGCTTCAGTATGACCTTTCCTGGAGCTGTGCGCGTTGGTCATGATCCTCATGATATCTTGGCTCGTCTGCGTCGGCAGCTTACCGAGCATACGTTTCCCAATCTCATGATTTTCACGGGTGGCGGGGGCATCGAGAATTGCTCGGGCGTTCCCTCGACCATCAACGAGATGCTTCTGCAATCGCATGAGGGAGTGATGCGGGTGTTTCCGGCTTGGCCGCGAGAAAAACCCGCTCGTTTTGCCCGGCTCCGCGCTCCCGGCGCGTTCTTGGTTACCAGTGAATTAAACGACGGGGAAGTGCGCTCGATCGTCATCGAAAGCGAACGCGGACGCCCGTGCCGACTGCAGCACCCATGGGCCGCGGGGCAGGCGGTGCTGCTGCAGAATGACTCGGGCCGTCACGAAATTCAGCACGGCCAAGAATTGAAATTTTCTACTAGCCCGGGCGAACGCCTCAGGGTGAGTGTCGTTCCCTAAAGGCGCATTTTATGAAGACGATTCCTCTTACCATTTTTCTCGTGTTGGGGCCGCTGATGGCGGCGGTTTCGGTCGTACGCGGCGGCGGGTTGCCTCAGGCTCCGACTGTGGAGGCGCAGCCGTTGTTGTTGCAGACGGAACGGCTGATCGAGGCGCTCGCGAGTGTAGGGGCGCCGATCGACTCCGGGCGCCTTGAGCGTTTACAAGCTTTGCAGCAGGAAACTGACGACGCGGTCATCACGCGCGGGGTGCAGGCGGAGCTGGATGCCTTGTCGATCGCGGCCATTGTCGTAGCGGCTGATGGTTCGATTTCGGCCCGGCCGCGCGGGGAGCCGGTGATTTTGGATGAAAACGGATGGCGTACGGTATTGGTAAAAGTCATTAATGGGGGTGGATTGACCGGGCAGCTCAAGCTTGAGAGCCCTCACGCGCGTCCGATCCCGCATGGCCCAGCGAGTGAAGTGGATGATCGATGGATGGGGCTTTCGGTTTTTTCTGGACGGCCGCTGGCGCCGTCGCTGAGCGGACTGGGGCTCGAGTATCGATTGATTCAAGTGTATGGCTCTCGTCCTGGTTCCCTGTCGGGACGTCTTGAGTTGAGCATCAGTGATGCCGCGGGCGGGGGCTCGCCGGTTTTGAAAAAGTGGCGATTTGACCGTGATGCGGACGGCTGGGGTGCGCCCCATGCGTGTTCTCTTGAGGTGCGGGACGGATCCTTATGGATTTCGCAGACTGGCGAAGATCCGTATTTCTCGTCATCGGTCAGCGGTCGCGGCGGTCGTCTTCGGCTGCGTTGGCAGGGTGTCAGCGACGAGGATGGGGTGGCTCAGGTTTTCTGGTGGACCCGTGACGATCCGGCGCCGAGTGGCTCGCGTTCGGTGGGTACTCCGATCACGGCCGGGCGCGACGGGGTAAACGAAGTGGAATTTCAGGTGGATGGCGAACTCGCCGGGCTGCGGATCGATCCCAATGTCGGACCTGGGCGTACGCGCATCGATTGGATCGATCTGGAGCGGGTCTCCGGCGATCAAGCTGTCTGGGCTCCGGTGATGCTGGCGTGGGAGGTGCGTCCCTCTAGCGAAGTCACATTCACGGTCACGGATGCGGACGGAACGCCGTGCATGGGGTCATTTGAGATTCGTGATGGGTATGGGCGGATTTATCCAGCGCAGCCGAAGCGCCTGGCTCCGGACATGTTTTTTCAGACGCAGATTTACCGGGAAACCGGGGAAACAATTCATCTGCCGCGCGGCGAGTACACGGTCCGCTGCACGCACGGCCCTGAGAGTATTCCGGAAGTCAAATCGCTCGTGATTGGAAATGAACCAGTTAAGCTGGACTATCGCGTGGCGCGTTGGATTGATACCGAGACGCTGGGCTACTGGAGCGGGGATCATCATATTCATGCCGCCGGCTGTCTGCACTACGAAAGCCCCAGTCAGGGCATTATGCCGGCCGACATGCTGCGGCACATTATGGGCGAAGATGTCAAAGTCGGATGCTGCCTGACGTGGGGGCCGTGCTTTGATTTTCAAAAACAATTTTTCACAGGCCGTCCTGATGCTCTGAGCCGGTATCCGTATCTGTTGCGATATGACATCGAGGTGAGTGGCTTTGGTTCACACGAATCCGGTCATCTCAACCTGCTGCGCCTAACCGAGCAGATTCCGCCCGGCGGCGATTCAAAAAACCACTGGCCGACCTTGGGCTTGAATACGCTGCGCTGGGCCAAGCGCCAAGGCGCCGTGACCGGTCCCGCACACAGCGGCAACGGCCTGACCACCATCATCGGCCGCACGCCGGGCGTCGATGGCCCGCACCGTCTACCCAATTTTGACCTTCCCGCTTACGATGGCATTGGCGCTAATGAGTTCGTGATGAACATTACGCACCAAGTTTCAGGACCGGAAGGGCGCGACGTGCCAGCCGTCGATTTTATTTCCACCATGGATACCGACCGCGTGGCCGAGTGGAATATGTGGTATCACGCACTGAATTGCGGATTTGCCGTGGTCGCCAGTGGGGAGACCGACTTTCCGTGCCTCTCCGGGGAGCGGGTCGGGTTGGGGCGGGTCTATGTCCAGTTGGACGGTCGGCTTGATTTCGACCGGTGGGTCGAAGGATTGCGGGACGGCCGCAGTTACGTCAGTGACGGCACTGGCCACCTCATGAAGTTTAGGCGGCACGACGACGGTTCGTTTCAAGTGGAGGCGGCGGTTCGCCATGATGGGGCTCCGTCCGTCAACGTGGAGCTCATCGTCAACGGCCTGCCGGTTGCCACTCGCCCGATCAAGGCGGACGGTGCGCTGATGCCATTGACTTTTGAGGCGCCCGCCCTCACGCGCAGTAGTTGGGCGGCGGTGCGTGTCTTTCCCCATGTCCACAGTAATCCCATTCGGGTCTTGATCCATGACCAGCCGGTCCGCGCCAGCCGCCACAGTGCCGAGTGGCTGATGGCGGGGCTTGAGCAATGCTGGAAATCAAAAGAGAAAACGTATAAAGGGCCAGAACGAGCCGAGGCTGAGGCCGCGTATGATCACGCCCGCGCCGTCTACCGGCAGATCCTTGCGCAATCCGAACAGTAACCTGTCATTACTTCATGAATGCCGCCGCTCTTCGATGTCTACTGATCCTGCTGGTCTGGACCCGCTCCTGTTTGTTGATGGCCGCCGCCGCCGATCCCGCCTTGGTGCAAGTCACGATTTCGCCGGAAGGCCGGGTCAAAGCGGCCAGCGAAGTGCGCCGTCCCGCTCTCACCCAGCAGGCGTGGACGGAATTTGACATTGTCATTGAGAATGGCGCCGGGGTGACCGCTCCGTTCGGCATCGAATCGAAGCAGTTGATGACATCCCTTG
>JALRGB010000801.1 GCA_023253575.1 Verrucomicrobiales bacterium | reverse complement strand
TGTTTTTCCGCGGCCCCCAGCACAAATTCACCTGGCCACGGTTCAAATGGATTGAGAATGATCATGGCCCAGTCCATCAAGGCCCCAAAACGCTCGAAATTTAAAATCAAGTCGAGGGAAAAACCGTTGGCCGGTCCCGGGGCCACTCCCAGCTGTCGAGTCAAGCCCGCGTCACGCAAGGCATCCATGCCATTCCACACCGCATCACTCGTGTAGCCAGTGCGATCGGGATTGTGAAGCAACAAGGCGTCAAAATGACCGACACCACATCGCTCCAGCGACTTTTCAGCCGCCATGCGAAGGTAGCTTTTGTAATCCTGCGGACCACGGAGGTCTGGATGGGTGAATCGTGGAAACCCCTTGGCCCCGTCCCGCTGCCCTTGATAAAAATCATGGCCAATAATGCCCACTAACGAGTAGTCATCCCGAGGCACTCCCTTGAGCGCCTCTCCCAGGACCGTATCCGCGGCCCCATTGCCATACACATCAGCCGTCACAAACGTGCGCACGCCCCGCTCATACGAGCTGCGGATCAGCTGTATAAAGCGTTCATCTGAAAGCGCCTCGCCATAATGCATGTAGCGACCTCCATTCCAAAGACCAAATGCGGTGTGTGTCAATTTCATCCCCCAATCATGATGATGGCTGGCCCCAACGCAAGAAATAGAGCGCGCCGCTCGCTCGCTCGCGTGACGGCCCGCATGGCCTCTCGCCGCATGGCCTCCAAGCCCCAGGCCCCTGGCCCCATGGCCTTCGGACGGCCAGCCCTACCGATCCCACGCTGTCAGCGCCCGCCGCGCAAAACACCCCTTTCACTCGCCTCAATAAACTCCACCAAGTGGTTCACTCTTTCAGAAACAGGCGTCAAGGTGCGCAGGACCGCCAGCGCTTCGCTCAGTGGCAATCCTCTCATAAAGAGGGTTTTATACGCTTCTTTAAGAATTCTCACTTCCGCCGCAGGCAGGCCCGCGCGCTCCAGTCCGACTACATTTATCCCGCGCAATGCGCTGGGATTGCCATCGGCGATGGTAAAGGGAGGCACATCCTTGATGATCTTGGCCAGCCCGCCAATCATCACATGACGGCCAACGCGGCAAAACTGGTGAATGGCGGTCAATCCCCCAAGAATCACACCGTCTGAAACCGTGACATGGCCGGCCAATCCCACGGAATTGGAAAAAATCACATGATTTCCAACCACGCAATCGTGGGCGACGTGGCAGTACGCCAGCAGGTTGTTGTGGCTGCCAATCCGCGTGTAACTGCCCGGGGCCGTCCCACGGTTGATCGTGATAAATTCCCGAAATGTATTGTCTGACCCGATTTCCAAATGAGTCGGTTCCCCGACATACTTCAAATCCTGCGTCTGCTGGCCAATACTCGTAAAAGCATAAAACTTATTCCGGGCCCCAATAAAGCTCGGTCCAGCCATGGTCACATGGTTTTGCAACCAACACCCGTCCCCCAGCACCACGCCCGCATGAAGGACACAATACGGGCCAATATGGCAGTCAGCCCCAATCTCGACCGATGGGTCGATGACAGCAGTTGGATGAATCTCAGTCACAGAAAAATCGCATCATGCCTCCGCTGAGCCGCCGCGCAAAAAGAAATATGCCCACCACCAAAACCAAGCAGCCTCGACTCAGCCCCCGCCAGCCGTCGCCCTGTCGTCATCCTGCCGATCATTGTTATTCGAACAAATTGTTTGGCACCACAATCCGGCTTCCAAAGAGAAGCGGTTCCTCGGGAGCCAGCCGGTTGAGCTTGCGCAAAATAGCCGGAGTCGTGGCAAAAGTCTCAGCCAGCGAGTCCACCGTATCCTCTTTCTGTACCGTATAAGCCAACACACTATGATCAGCTCCCTCCGCAGGACGCGGAACCACCACCTGCTCAGCTGATGCCACCGGCGCTCCGGGCGGCGGAATTTTCAGTCGCAATCCCTCATGAATAAAAGCGCCCGACGGCAAGGCATTCACTTGCTCCAAACTGCGCCGGTCCTGCCCGTAACGCGCCGCAATCTGACTTAATGACTCCCCTCGCTGCACCGCATGCCATTGCCAGTCAGCAGGTAACAAATCCTCCGGCGACGCAGCCGCCGGCTCATCGCCCGCCTCCACTCCACCCCCATCCGCCTCCTCCGAAATCGCCGCCGCCACCGGGTATTTAACCACCGCCCCCGCCCGTAACTTGGTCGGATCCTTCAAACCATTCAATCGCATCAGCTCTTTCTGCGAAAGCCCAAACCGGGCCGCCAACGCCCGCACCGTCTCCCCGCTCTTGACCGTATGCCGCCCCCAGCCGCTCGCCACTCGACCCTCCTTGCCGCCCGCTTCCCCAGTAGCATCCGGTCGCGCCACCGCTGCCGCCGTCTCTGCCGATCGACTCCCAGACTTCGAAACAATCAACTTCTGCCCAGGCTGGATCGTCGCCCCCGCCGCCAATCGGTTCGCCTTTAACAGCTGCTCAACCGTTAATCCATACTTCCGCGCTATGGCATAAGGCGTTTCACCACGCCGCACCGTATGCGTTTCACTACGCCGCACCGTATGCGTTTCACCACGCGAAACGGTTGGCGTTTCACTACGCCTCACCGCAGGCTTCGCAGCCGGTGACAACGGCACCTTCGCCGGCGGCGACTGCGCCATCGCCGGCGACACCAGCCAACTCAGCATCACTTGCGAAAAAAAGATTTTCAGGAATGTTCCCGACATCGTTGAAAATATAGTAAAATTAATTATTAAGCGCAATCGAACATTTCAATTCCTTCTTCCGTCGGCGGCTGGGCGGTCGCCCAAGTCGCGGATTCCCACCGGCGGCCGGGCGAGCCGACGGCCGCGGCCTGCTTCGGGAGCGTCGTCGTGGCGCCGGGCCCTCTGGAGTGTGGTGATCGGAAATCAGGCTGAGATGCGACCATCCGGCGGTGCTCCGCTCTACGCGGCCGTCGTCACCACAGACCAAGGCCGAGTGACCCTCGCCGACAAGGGATTGACCAGCACACACTTCTTCCCTCCGATGAACCGGTCCGTCACCTGGACCGGCAAAGGGGACAACCCCTATTTCGACGAGAATCCCCGCAATGAGCCTTTCGTGAATGCCGGTCGACACCCGGACTTCTCGATCTCCGGCGCGGAATTCGCCGCCGCTTTCCAGGCCGGCGGCTACCCGACCCTCGACGGTGTGGTCTACGTCGACATGACTTTCTTGGAAGGACTGGTGGA
>JALRGB010000724.1 GCA_023253575.1 Verrucomicrobiales bacterium | reverse complement strand
CCATCTTTGGTGATTTTGAATCGTGATGGACGCAGGCCGTTCCGGTCCAAGGCGGCGCAGATGCTGCGGCCGTCCGAGCAAACGATGGCGGCCGGGCCGTCCCATGGTTCCGAAAAACTTTCCTGATACCGATAAAAGGCTTTTTCCGCCTCGCTGGTGAACGGGTCGATGCCGTAAGCGGGGGGCACGAGCAAGGCCATGGCCTGTTCGGGCTGGCGTCCGGAGAGGACCAGCAATTCTAGGGCGGCATTGAGGCTGGCCGAGTCCGATTCCCGCGGGTCGCACACTGGGGCGAGATTGGCGACGTCTGCTCCCCAGAGCGGGCTTTCGAAGTCGGTTTCTCTGGAGCGCATCCAGTTGCGGTTTCCTTTGACCGTATTGATTTCGCCGTTATGGCAGAGCATCGAGAACGGATGGGCCAACGGCCATGTAGGGAAAGTATTGGTGCTGAAGCGCTGGTGAAACAAGCAGAGGCTCGTCTCATACGCTGGATTTTCCAAGTCTCCGTAGAATTTCGCGAGTGCGGTGGGAAGGCAGAGGGCTTTGTAGACGATGCTGCGGTGCGAGCATGAGGCGATGTAGACGGGTTCGTCGGTCAAGCCGGCTTCGAAGCAGCGGCGGACGATCAATTTTCGCGTCAGATACAGCTCGCGTTCATAGGTGTCGGCGTCCATGCCGGACGGGCGGGCAAATAGGAGTTGGCGGATGCTCGGGCGCATCAGGCGCGCTTTGTCACCTAGTTCATTTTTGTTTTGCGGCGGCATGCGCCATCCGAGGACGGTGAGACCGCGTTCCTTTGCTATCTCCACAGCGAGTTTTTTCGCCAGCGTGCGCTGCTCCACATCGCGCCGAGGCAGAAACATCATCGCGACTCCCAAATCATCAGGACCATTTTCCAAAACAATCCCTTTCTCCTGCAACCAGGGTTCGAAAATCTTGAACGGGATCTGCGTGAGAACCCCGGCCCCGTCTCCCGTTTTGCGGTCCGCATCGACCGCCCCCCGATGGGTGACCCGGCAGACGGACTGCAATCCAAACTGGAGGATGCGGTTGGACTTCTCCCCCTTGAAGGATGCGATAAAGCCTACCCCGCAAGCATCGCGCTCCAATTCCGGGCGATGCAGCGAACCGGGAGAGGTCGTCGGAGTGCCGTGGCTAGTGATCATAAAGCTTAGAAAAAATCGCGGTTAAGCGCTCAGTGAGCATTTGCGATGCCGGATTCGGCCTTCAGCGCGTGATCGGCATCGCGGGGAGGTGGATGGTAGACGCCTCTTGTCCCGCGTGCAAATACCATATACGACCCGGTCAGAACTCGGTCAGGCCGGTCAGAGTCGCTTCCTGCATCGGGAGGTGTCGGTGGTGTCGGAGGTGATTTGCGGTTTTGACCGGCAGAACTGGCGGGGGTGGGTAGAGTGGGGATTGATGATGAAAGAGTATTCTGCGCCATGGGGATGGTCGTTGCGGATTGTTTCCGCATTGGCGACGGCGGGGTGTGGGGCGGGCGCGGTGTTGATGTGGTGTTCTGATCAGTTATTGGTGCGTTGGCTGGCGTGGTTGCCGTTGGCGGTGATTGTCGGGTCGATGTTGTTTCTGATCCGGGGGTATCGTGTGACGTCGGAGGAGATTTGGGTACGCCGTTTGTTTTGGTGCACGCGGGTGTCCTTGGCGGAGTTAATGTCGGCTCGGGTTGAGTCTGGGGCGATGCGATGGAGTGTGCGGTTGTGGGGCAATGGAGGTTTTTTTTCGTTTACGGGGTATTATTTCAATCGGTTGTTGGGCCGGTATCGGGCGTGGGTGACGGACCCCCGTCGGGTGGTGGTGTTGCGGTTTCCGGCGCGCACGGTGGTGATTTCACCGGCGGAGCCGGAGGAATTTATTCGTGATGTAGAGCGGTGTGTGATGGCGCGCCTGCGCGGGTCGGAGGTGATGAGCGGAGAGCAGGGGGACTGACGGGTGTGGCGCTTCATGGGGAGGAGGCAAAATTTTTCAAGGCATTTAGCGGGGGATGGAGTTTAGGTGTGGACGATGCGACTTTTATTGCAGAGAGTGAGTCACGCGACCGTGACGATTGATGGGCGGGAGACGGCCCGCATCGGGCTTGGTTTTTTGATTTTTGTCGGGATTGAGGCGGCCGACACGGGAGAGGATGCCTCTTGGCTGGCCGGAAAAGTTGCCAAGATGCGGTTGTTTGCTGATGGGGAAGGGGCGATGAACCTTTCTCTGGCCGAAGTGGCTGGTGAGGTCTTGGTGGTCAGCCAGTTCACCCTGCACGCGAGTACAAAAAAAGGTAATCGACCGAGCTTCATTCGGGCGGCCCGGCCGGAAGCCGCCATTCCTTTATACGAGGGTTTCATCCTTCTGTTGCAAAAGGAACTCGGGAAACCCGTGGCGACCGGGCAGTTTGGGGCTGATATGCGGGTGGCTCTGGAGAATGACGGGCCGGTCACGATTTGGATTGATTCCAAGGCCCGGGAATGAAATCGGCGCGGGTGTGAGATCAGAGATTTGCCCGGAGTTCGGCTCGGATGGTCATTACTGAGGCTGAGGCCGAGCGAGTGTTGCGCGCCGTCGGGTTGCGGCGGCACGGCGGAGAAGTGTGTCGTGGAACCATCAATGGCCGGCCTGCTGAAGCGGTGCTTTCGATGGCTGGGATTTATGAAAACCTGCGTCCGGTAGTCGGCCGGATGCTGGCTCCTATCCGCGGGCTGCTGCGTGATGTGCCTGCTGTTATTGGGGTTGAGGTGATAGAGGACGGTATTTTTCTGACCGGTGGAGTGACTAGTTTTTCGGCGGAGTGGCTACGGTGGCGGGGTACCTAGTGCCTGTTCCGGTGCGGTGAGTGAGGGTATCGCCGAGTTCGTTGCGGCAGGATTCGGCGAATGCGAGCAGGCGTTCCATGACGTCAGGATGGGTTGGGGCGACGTTGGCGGATTCAGAGATGTCATTTTGCAGGTCGTAAAGTGCTGGGCTGGACAGCTGGGTGTTTTCGTAGCGCACGGGCTGACCGCGTGTGCCGCCGGGGCGTCCGTTCAGGGTGCGGTAGCGGTGGGGCAGCAGTAGTTTCCACCGGCCGTCGCCGCTGATCACGGCCTGCAGTTCATTTTGCGCATACCACAGTCCATAGCCGGTGTGTGGAGAAGCGGCGTCTGGCTGGCTGGAGAGCAGTGGCCACACGTCGCGTCCGTCGACCGGCAGGGCGGGCGGCGCGGCGCCGATGAGTTGGGCCAGCGTGGGCAGAAGGTCGATGGTCATGATCATGGAGTCGTTGACGGTGCCGGCGGGCAGTCGCCCGGGCCAGCGCATCAGGCAGGGGACGCGAATACCTCCTTCCCAGACCGTGCCTTTGCCTTCTCGGAGCGGGCCGGCGCTTCCGGCGTGGGCGCCATAACTCAGCCATGGACCATTGTCACTAGTGAAGATAACCAGCGTGTTTTGGGTCAATCCGTGCCGGTCCAGAGAGGCTAACACCTGGCCGACAGACCAGTCGATTTCCATGATGGCGTCTCCGAAAATTCCATGCGCAGATTTGCCGGCGAACGCCTCGCTGACATGAAGCGGCACATGTGGCATGGGGTGGGCCAGATAGAAAAAAAACGGCTGATCGTGATGCCGATCGATAAATGAGACGGCTCGCTCCGTGAGGCGCTTGGTCAGCTGGCTTTGTTCTTCCGGGGTGACTTCTTCATCGACGATGCGGCCATTTTCCATGAGGGGCAGTGGGGGGTAAGCATCTGGTCCGGCCTCGGGGTGGTGGGGCCACATGTCGTTTGAGTACGGAAGGCCAAAGGATTCGTCGAACCCGTGACGATGGGGTAGGAAGGGTTCATGGTGACCGAGGTGCCATTTGCCGGCCATGCCGGTGGCATATCCTTGGGCTTTCATGAGTTCGGCTAGAGTTGTTTCATTCGGATGCAGGCCGTGGGATGATGACGGGCCGAGGGCGCCGTGAAGGCCGATGCGGTTAGGATAACATCCGGTGAGCAGGGCGGCGCGGGACGCGGAACAGACGGCCTGAGCGACATGGAAGTTGGTGTACTTCACTCCGTCGCGGGCCAAGCTGTCGAGGTGAGGCGTGGAAAATCCGGTAGCGCCGAAAGCGCCGACGTCCCCGTACCCTTGATCATCAGTAAAAATAAGTACGACATTAGGCGGGGGCTCGGCGGCCGGAGCCGGTTGGAAGCTGGTCAGAAGAAGAACGGCCGCGGCCATGGTGTGGAGGATATGCGATGGGGACATGATGATGGGGGTGGTGTGGGGGGCGGATTTTTCGGATCGACTTCAGTGGTGGGGTTGGGCGGAGTGAAATCACTTGAGTGGCCACCTTCTGGAGGGAAGAGTCAGGCATGAATCAACGTCGTTGGAGAGTTGCCGGGATCAATTTCGATCATTTTCACATGGGGGATTTGCTTCGGTTTACGCAGGATCATCCGCAGGCTGATCTGGTGGGTATTTGTGACCCTCAGCGTGAGCGGATGGAGGGGGCGCGGAAGAATTTTGGATTGCGAGACGACCAGATTTTCACTGACGAGCAGGCGTGTTTGGCGGCGACCAAGCCGGATATCGTTTTATTGTGTCCCAGTGCGGCGACGCATGCGGACTGGGTGGCGCGGGTGGCGCCGAGTGGGGCGCATATGATGGTGGAGAAGCCGTTTGCGGCGACTCTGGCTGAAGCTGACCGGATGGTGGCGGCGGCCCGTGCGGGTGGCGGTACGCTGGCCATCAACTGGCCGAGTGTCTGGAGTGCGAGTCATGTCTATGCTTTTGAACTGGCCGTACGCCAGCGGCTGGTGGGCACGATTACTGAGGTGCACACCTACGGTGGAAATCGCGGGCCGCTGTATCATGGGGCCGACAAAATTGAGATGGAACCGACGGCCGAACAGAAGGCACAAAGCTGGTTCTACAAAAAGGCGGAAGGCGGTGGCTCGTTGCTTGATTATCTGGGGTATGGAACCACAATGGCCACGTGGTATCTCGAAGGCCGGGCGCCGCGCGAAGTGAGTGCCATGACATGGGCAACGCCGGGGCTGGAGGTGGATGAGCACTGTGTGGCGGTATTGCGCTATGATGATGGGTTGTCGACGTGCGAGACCCGCTGGGGGACATTCACCGATCCTTGGACCCACCAACCCCAGCCGCGCTGCGGGTACGTTCTCAAAGGGACAGATGGCACCATCTCATCTTGGGATTATGCCGAAACTCTGCACGTGCAGACACGTGATTGTCCGCAGGGGCGCGATCTGCCCGTGCCTCCACTCGTCGCTCCCCACCAAAACCCCATTCAACACTTTCTCCATCATCTGGAGACGGGCGCTCCGCTGATCGGACCGTTGACTCCGAAAATCTCGCGACTGGGTCAGCAGATTGTTGACACGGCTGTGCTGAGCGCTGCTACCGGCCGGGTTGAACGATTAGTGAGCTGACTTGTTTTTGATTTCCGCTCATTTACTGACCTTCTTTAGAAGGCAAAGTAGATGAAGTCGCTTCCGACGGAACTCCGAAGGATGACGATGCCGAGCAGGCAGAAGGCGAGGGCCAGGCATTGCAGCGTGGTCCATTTCCAAGTGAGCAGTCTGGGGTCGTTGCTGGCGGGCAG
This sequence comes from Verrucomicrobiales bacterium, assembly GCA_023253575.1. GTDB lineage: Bacteria > Verrucomicrobiota > Verrucomicrobiia > Verrucomicrobiales > V1-33 > CAJBME01. The sequence continues at coordinate 2,273 of JALRGB010000724.1, read as the reverse complement.
CAGGTGGAGTGATTTCAGCAGTGGCAGGACTATGAGCAGCGGCAGTCCGTAGATCCAGGCTTCGGCGACGAGACCGAGTCCCATGCGCCAGTGGGCGACTGGAGCCTCGAAGGGATTGAGCGAGAGGGCGCGGCCGAGTCCGCTGAGGGTATGTTCTCGGAAGAGGAGCCAGCCGATGTGGATGAGGGTAAAAGTGAGGGTCACGCGCAAGACGGCTCCCATTCTTCCGCCCGACCGGTGGAGTAGCGGGAGGGCGCGCGCGAGGTGGGGCCAGATGGCCACGAGCAGGCCGTGAAATACTCCCCACAAAACAAAATTCCAGCTGGCGCCATGCCAGAGACCGGACAGTAGAAAAGTGATAACCACGGCCCGGATTGTCCCGGCCGTTCCTTGGCGGGACCCGCCAAGCGGAATAAAGACGTAGTCGCGGAACCATGTGCTCAGCGTGATGTGCCAGCGCCGCCAAAAGTCCACCGGCGACTGGGCCAGATACGGGTGGTCAAAATTCTTGAGCAGTTCGAAGCCTAGCAAGCGTGCCGAGCCGCGGGCGATATCGGTGTACGCGCTGAAGTCGGCATAAATCTGAACGCCGAAGCAGAGCACCCCGGCCCAAAGAATCGGAAAGGATGGGCTCTCCAAGGCAAAGACCTTGTTGGCGAGCACGGCGGCACTGTCGGCAATGACGAGTTTTTGAAACAATCCCCAGAAGATGAGCACGAGGCCGGACTTCCATCCGCTCAGACTTGGTTGCCGTGGATGGTCTACCTGTTGCAGGAGGTTTTCTGATCGTTCGATTGGACCGGCCACCAGCTGCGGGAAAAACGAGACAAAGAGAGCGTAATCGACGAGGGAATGGCGGCTGGTGGCTTGGCCGCGGTAGACGTCGATAACGCAGCTGGCGCTTTGGAACGTGAAGAATGAGATGCCTGCGGGCAGGCCGACGTGGAGGAGGAAGCTGCCGGCAGGGTTGGTGGTCAGCCAAGTGCTAGGCAGTCCGACGGACTGTAGAGCGGCCGTCACGTTGGTGGCGAAAAAGCCGAAGTATTTAAAGGCACAGAGGATGGAGAAATTGACGATTAAGCTGGCGATGAGCCATTGTTTGCGGCGTCGTTGTGTACTGGCGGCGGTGATTTTTCGGGTGGCTGTAAAGTCGACCACGGTGGTGGTGGCGATGAGGATCAGCCACCATGGGGTGACCCAGCCGTAGAACGTGTAACTGGCGGCGAGGAGCCAGAGGTTTTGGGCGGACCGGACCCAGGAGGCGCCGCGGTTGGACGGCCATTGGAGCGCGAAATATCCTGTCAGGACGCACAGGAGGAACCACAGGTAGGTGAAGCTTTGGAAAACCATGAGTGGACGGTGAGCTTCCGGTTCAGCTTGCGGGCTGCGGCGGGCGGCCGCCACCGGGCGGCGGTGGTCCGATTTGAGGTTGGACGAGTGACCAGAATTTGCGGGCGAATGGCTCCCGGAAGGCTCGGTTGAGGTGGTCGCCGTCTTGATACCAGTCCAGCGCGAGTTCGGGGTCGCCGGACTCATCGGAGTAGGCGCAGCCTTCGCGTTTCAGGTAGGCTTGGAGGTCGTCCATGTACCGCCGAAAGACGGGCAGATCCGGACGTTGGCCGTTCGCGTCCGGTCGACGTTTGACCCGGTGGAAATGTAGCCGGATGTCGTGGCGGGCGGCGAGGGCTATAAAGTGCGGTAAAAACGAGGCGGCTGGCGATGGGTCAAAAACAGAGGGGGCCTGAGCATACATGCCGGGATCGGGGGGAGGCAGGCTGTCGGCGGCATCGGCTGGGCCGTCTGGCTGGCGGGTATCAGGTATTTTTCCGCCATTTCCGGAGTCGTCGCCCAGATCATGGCGCAGCCGGTCCAAGGAGAAATGTTCATTGAGTTCGAGTCGGCGCGCCCCTCGTTTCATGCCTTCGAGAGCGGTGAGTCGGAAAGCTACATCTTGAACTCGGCGCCGCGCCCAATCGTCATGATCTTCCACGCCAAAGAATTTCTCCATGGCCACGGCGGTGCGGCCGGGCAGGGCGTTGCGTCCGGTCATGACCTGATCCCATTCCGGTTCGTGCGTTGTTTTGAGCCGGCGGATCAGTTCCGCATTGTTGCCACTGAGGCGAAAATCGGGCCAGGTCAGGTCGCTTTCGCGGAAGAATATGGTGACCCAGAGAGGGCGTGCGCCTGAGGCGATCAGCACATTCTTGAAAAACAACCACCAGATGGCCGACTGGGTGCCTCCTTCGGCCAGTTTGCGCACCGCCCAGCCGCTG
>JALRGB010000662.1 GCA_023253575.1 Verrucomicrobiales bacterium | reverse complement strand
TCCAGCGCATCCCCCATCTGGAACGGTCCCGCTGGAATGAGTGCAAACCCGTCAGGTGTCGTCGAGGCTGCTGTTTTAAATGAGATATCGGCGCCGTAGCCGGTTCCGACCGTCGATGTGGCATAAGCCCGGGCGTAGTAGGTGGTTTCGGGGGCCAAGCCAGTCAGGATGCTGGAGAAGAGTCCGGTGCCGGTGCCGATGGCGGGTGCATCTATCGCCATACCCAGAGTAGGAGTTGCCGTCGGACCATAGACGACTCCGCGTCTGGTGACGGGGGCACCTCCGTCGTGTGTTACGTTTCCGCTGACAGCGAACGTATCAAACGCTGTTTCGGTGGCGGCGGCGGCCCCCGTTATGGCCGTCGGGACAAATGGCTCCACCGGGGGAGTATAACCGCGAAGCGCACGAAAGCCTACGTTGCCGTACTCAAGGGTCGTGCGACCATAATACCGGAAGGCAGCACGGCAGTAGCCGGCATCGTCATTCCAGCCGCTGCCGCGGAGCCCCCGAACCGAGCCCAAAGTCGCCCCCTTTGGATCAGAAGGCGCACCAGACTCATAAGCTCCAAACCAATCCCAGCACCACTCCCAGACGTTACCCTCCATATCATGCAGCCCATAACCGTTGGCGGCAAAACTGCCCACGGGTGAGGTATAAGGGGGGCCACCAACCTCATACCTCTGGTGAAAACCATTCGGCCCTAAGTCGTAAGGCGCAGCTGTGCGGCCGTGGTAATTTGCCACATTCTGGTTAATCATGTTTCCCCGCGCGAATCGTTGTCCAATCAAACCGCCCCGGGCCGCCTTTTCCCACTCTGCTTCCGTTGGGAGGCGATACCCGTTCGCTGTCCATTTCACCTGAGAGCTTGTCACATCCACGTTGCCTGTTTTGTAGATCATCGTGTGCGCATCATCTGTGTAGTAGACAGGAGTTAACCCCTCTTGTTGTGATTTAGCATTGCACCACTTTACAACCTCATACCAATTCACCGTATGCACGGGATGATCCGGTGCTTTGCCACTGCCAGAATACAGATCTGAATAGCCGTTGTCCTTGGCCCAAAAATACACGGACTGCCACTGGCTCAGTGTCACTTCCGTCTTTCCCATATAAAAAGCGCTCACATTCACCATCCGCACAGGCGCATCGATCAGTCCATCCAGCGCGTCCCCCATCTGGAACGGCCCCGCCGAAACCAAGGCAAACCCCGCAAGCAGGTCGGCCGCCGTTTTGAAAGTAATGTCGGCGCCGTAACCCGTGCCGATCGTCGAAATGGCATAAACCCGGGCGTAATAGGTGGTTTTGGGAGACAAACCGTTCAGGGTGCTGGAGAAGGCTCCGATGCCGGTGCCGGTCGCGGGGGCATCCATGGCATTACCCAGAGTGGGAGTAGCCGTCAGCCCATAAACAACTCCTCGTTTGGTGACGGCGGTACCGCCGCCGTTTGTGACCTCACCACTCACGGTGAACGTATCAAACGTCACTCCGGCAGCGGCAGTGCCAGTAACGACGACCGGAATGGATTCGGCGGTGCTGACCGGGCTGACCGGGTCGGAGGCCAACGACACCGACAATTGTACCTCCGAATCTGCATCACTCTTCGTCAGCAACCCAGTCCCGCCCCGCACAACACTTAAAAGACTGATTATCAATATACTCAAGAAAACAGATAAACGTGTGCCGTTGGATGATTTCATGAACAGAACAGGGGGACAGCAAGACGAGACAGGAGAAACGAGCGTAAACGACCGACTAGGAGCAGTACTGCTTATACCGCATATCCAACAAGTGTAATTCTACAAAATACATCGACTTAATTCTTCGCTCGTAAGAGTAATTTTGTACACAATCAAAAAAACAGAACTTTTTGACCTCTTAAGCACATTTCGAAAAGAGGACGGGCTTGCCCTTTAGGCGCCACCGCGAAAAACCTTGCGGTGAAGGCTGAAATGGACCTCCTGCAGGCGGGCGACACGGGTGCGGAACTGAAATCGAAAACCGCGCTCGAGGAACAGCTGCTGGGCAAGGAATGCGAGTGGTTCGCCGATGACAAAGTCTACTCGACCTTTAAGTTCGAGGAAAAAAACAAGAGCGCCGGGGGCGGACTACTCCCCTGGCTGGTGAAATGGGAGGTCAGCTCCAAGGACGAGGTTAAAATTTTCCACCAAGATGGTGGGTACTGGGTCTTCAAAATCGATCCAACCACCGGTATGGGCGAGACTGTTCCCAAGCGCGGCGCAAAAAAGAGGACAAGCAAATTCAAGTACGGCCCAAGCCAGCCCAGTGAAGGGAGCATCAATCCCGATGCACGGGCGCCTTGGCTGAATTGCCCGGTTGGTCAAAGTACGTTCATGCCGCCGGCCGCCGCGACGGCGTCTTGGCCACGCCCTCACCCACCCAGCCGAAGGGAGAGCCTCAGCCGAGGGCGCCTAGGAACGCCAGTTCGGTGGCCAGAGTTTCGTTCACATTCGTCTCGTAGGCGCGGCGCAAGTCTTCGAGGCAAGCCATCCGGCGCAGCCAGTCCTCCAGCGGCAGCATGGCGGCCGCCTGCGTCAACAGCGCCTCGTAGTGCGGAAAAGCCAGCCGCGAGTGCCCGCTTTTACGGCGAATCAAGTCCCCCAGCCACAAGACAACCAAGTCAAGGGCCCGGCTACGCGCTTCGAGATACCGCGACTGGGCCAGAGCTTCGAAATAATCTTCCCGTTGCCTCAACCAGGCGGCGGCGTCGGTTTTGCTATTCCAATGAGCGGCTTCCTGTTTGTACTCAGCGTTGCATTCGCCAGCGAGACGGGCTTTTTCTTCGGCTAGCAGGGCCGCATAAAGCCGCACCACACTCAAGGCGCGCGAGGGGGTCGGCATTTTAGAAAAATGAGCTGCGAGCCCGGCCGCCAATCGGGCCTGACTATCATTGAGCTCGACCGCCATTTCCGTTGTATCAGCCAACGTGATGCGCAGACACCGGGACAGCACTGTCTCCAGCAACTGAGAGGGTGATCCCGTTAGCAACAACAACAAGGAATCAGGAGGCGGTTCCTCCAGCGTCTTCAAAAACGCATTGGTCGCCTGCTGATTCATTCGATCCGCTTCCACAATCACCCCGATTTTATGCTTCCCCTGATCGGCCCGCTGGTGAATCACATGTTCGAGCGCGCGAATCTGATCGACGACAATGGCCCGACTTTTAGACTGGGCTTCCACCACATGCACACCCGGACCGGGCATCCCGCGGACATCGAGCGACCCGGCCCCATTCAAACGACAGGCGAGTTCAGCGGCAAAGGCCAGACGGTCCGCACTCTCCATCCCACTCACGATGTACGCATGAGCCAGATGCCCCCGAGCGCGGGCCCGGTCCAGATACTGCAGCGCTGTGTCCGATGAAAATGCCATTGTTCAGAAATCGATGTCCAATGATGGAACGAGTTCAGGCCGCTGTCCAAGGGGCAGATTAACCGGCGCGCTTTTGCCATCGCGCTAACGCCGCGTCCCATGAACGCCTCAACTCGCCGCTCGACGTCTTTCGGATTCCGGAGATACTTTCACTGTGACCCCGGTCAAGGACGAAGGATTCATCGCTTGGCAGGTGCCGCCTGCGGAAATGGACCGTCTCTGGTCTGAAGGCTGGCGGCATTTTGGACCGCTGTTTTACCGCTACGCGCAGGCCCGCCACGGAAGTGACGTTCTTGATGTTCGCCCGCTGCGGATTGACCTCGCCCAGTTTGAACCGTCCAAAAGCCAGCGCCGCATCCACCGGAAAAATGCCGACCTGCAGCTCCGCGTCTATCCCACTCGCATTGACGAGACGCGGCGCACCTTGTTCCAACGCCACAAACAACGCTTCACCGAGAACGTACCCGACTCACTGGAAGACTTTTTGGGAGCCGAACCATCCATCGGCCCCTGCCTGAATCTCGAGGTCGGCCTGTACCATCACGACCGTCTGGTGGCGGCCAGTTATATGGATGTCGGCGCCTCCGCCGTCAGCAGCATTTATGGGTTTTTCGACCCCTCAGAAGAATCCCGCAGCTTGGGAATTGCCACCATGCTGGCCGAAATCCAATGGGCCCAGGCGCGAGGATGCCAATATTATTACCCGGGTTATGCCTACGCCCAGCCCTCTCATTACGACTACAAAAAACAATTTAAGGGACTCGAGGCGTTTGATTGGAACCACTGGCACGCCCACCCCCGCCCGACCTAAAATCTCCAACGTCCTCGCCCCAACCTAAAACGGCAGCCCCCAAGCCACCCGGCGCGCTTCATACTCGGCGCGAGGCAAAAGCACATACACCGGCAGCCGACGGGGATCGAGCCAACCAATCATCGCACGCAATTTGGGCTCACTCATCGTCGTACAACCGATACTGGCCCGCGTCCCACCAGCTCGCCACACATGGACAAAAATACTGCTCCCTCCGCCGGGCACCACCCGGGAAGCGGCGGGCCGGACGCGCGCGCGGTGGTGCGCGTGTCGGTGTTCCGGCAGCACCGGCAGGTGATCCAGTACATCGCGCCGCACGAGCACGAGAAGCTCTCGCAGGCGGAGCTGGTGGCCATCGACG
>JALRGB010000613.1 GCA_023253575.1 Verrucomicrobiales bacterium | reverse complement strand
GTCTAGGCCTCGATGCGGAGGCGCTGGCGCATCATTCCAGCGCCGGGATTTTTTCTGGTAACGACCTTCCGGACGGGGCTGACCCGATAGCTCAGGCGTATGCGGGGCATCAATTTGGCCATTTTACGCCGTTGGGGGACGGGCGGGCGGTATTGCTCGGCGAACATATTTCCCCAGGCGGAGCACGGGTGGATGTGCAGCTGAAAGGATCAGGAGAAACTCCGTTTTCCCGCAATGGTGACGGCCGGGCCGCCTTGGGACCGATGCTGCGTGAATACATCATCAGCGAAGCCATGCATGCGCTGGGCATTCCAACCACCCGCAGCCTAGCCGTGGCCACCACCGGCCAGCCGGTCATCCGACAACAGCCGCTGCCGGGCGCCGTGCTGACCCGCATCGCCGCCAGTCACATTCGCACCGGTACATTTGAATGGGCCGCCGCCAGCCAAAACAGGGCCGCCCTGCAAACACTCGCCAACTACACCCGGAAACGCCATGATCCGGATCTCGACAATGCGGCCAACCCCCACCTCGCATTTCTCGAGGCCGTCATCGAGCGTCAGGCGTCCCTCGTCGCCCGCTGGATGCTCGTCGGGTTTGTTCATGGAGTCATGAATACCGATAACATGGCCCTCTCCGGCGAAACTATCGACTACGGCCCATGTGCCTTCATGGAAGCGTATGACCCATCGACCGTTTTCAGTTCGATCGATCATGGCGGACGCTATGCCTATGGCAATCAGGCCCAGAGTACCCAATGGAATCTGGCGCGTCTGGCGGAAGCGATGCTGCCGTTGTTCGACCCTGTGGAAAAGCGGGCCCTTGAACTGGCCACCGCGGCGATCCACTCGTTTCCGGATCGATTTAACCGCCACTGGCTCGCGGGGATGCGGGCCAAACTGGGTTTGTTCAATGCGGAGGCAGATGATACGGCCCTGATCGACGAGCTCTTTGATTTGATGAAGCGCGAGCGAGCGGATCATACCAATACCTTCCGGGCGCTGAGTGCCCGGGTACCGGATCGCTCTCCGCTGCTCTCCCCCCCGGCCTTTGGCTCATGGGAGGAAAAATGGCAGTCACGCCTGACGCGCCAAGCGCAGTCTCCCGCCGAGAGTCTGGCCAGGCGGCAGGCGCACAATCCGGTCGTTATTCCGCGGAATCATAAGGTCGAAGAAGCGCTGGCCGCCGCAACTAGTCACGGTGATTACTCCATGATGAACAAGTTGTTGCAAGTGGTGACCCGTCCGTATGCCAACTCCCTAGACGCCGCTCCTCCTGCGGAATTTACCGAGCCGACAGCTCCCGGAAGCTGCGCTTACCGCACGTTCTGTGGCACCTGAGCCGCTCCGCGCGCCCCGCAGAGTGTGGTCCCGCCGACGCCGAAGGAGGGTTGCCATTTCCGCCGCGCCCCCTGCCTCGAGGTGACTCGCGGCGCCGTCCAGACGCTTTCCACGCCCGACCGAGTGGGGCCACCGCCGGCAACTGGTGCATTCACCCGTTGAAATCCAGGCTGACCGCGCCACAGAGGAGGCATGGATTCCGCAGTGCAAACGATGTTTCTGGCGTTAGAACAAGGGGAGATCGCCGGCGTGGACGGGGCGGTCGCCTTTCTGCGGGCGCGCCCGCATGAAAACCTGCATCGCTTCGACGGACGGCTGACCTGCGAGCAGACGTGGAAACCACTGGCCAACGCGCTGGCCGTGTACGGATTTGCTAGCTCGCCAGCAGCTCTGGAAGGAGAAAATCAATTTGATCTTGTGTTGCTGAGACCTGATCGTCAACGTGATCAAGTGCTTTATGACATGGCGCGGGGATTCCGACTCCTGCGTCCCGGCGGCACCTTGCTGGTCGCCCTGCCCAACGATTGGGGCGCCGCCCGCCATGAAAAACACCTCCGTGACCTAGCCGGCGAGGTGCACACCCTCTCGAAACACCACTGCCGTGCCTTCTGGGCCGTCAAATCACCCGCCGCCAACACGACCATGCTCGACGAGTGGATTAAAGGAGGGCAACCTCAACCGCTCGCCGAAGACCCCCGCTTCATCACCCGCCCCGGCGTTTTTAGCTGGGATGAAATCGACCCAGGTTCAAAGGCGCTCGCGGCCCATCTGCCCGCCGGCCTGAGCGGCAGCGTGGCCGATCTCGGCGGCGGCTGGGGATACCTCTCCCAATTCATCCTAGAACATCGCCCGCTCGTCCGCGAGGTCCACCTCTACGAGGCCGACGCCATCGCTCTCGACCTCGCCCGCCGTAACCTCTCACCCTTCATCCGCCAGGAAGAGGGCGCGCCCATCGTCACATGTGACTGGGCCGACGTCACCGAAGGACTCGGCTCCGCAACATTCGATACCGTGGTCATGAACCCCCCATTCCACCAAGGCCGTCAGGCGGATCCCCTGCTCGGTCATAAATTCATGGCCGCCGCCATGGCCGCCCTCCGCCCCGGTGGACAACTCTGGATGGTCGCCAATCAGTTTCTTCCCTACGAAAGATTTCTCACCGAGGCCCTCCCCAATACCCCCGTCGTCTGGCAAAGCGGCGGTTACAAAATCCTCCACGGCGCCCGCCCCCAAGCCCCAGAAAAACC
>JALRGB010000591.1 GCA_023253575.1 Verrucomicrobiales bacterium | reverse complement strand
GTCTGCTGGCGATGGGTTCTGGTGGTTTTGAGGTGGCGGCAGATTTGCGGCTGGAGACGCCATTATTGACGGCGGCGCAGGCGGCGGTGCACGGAGTGAGTGCGGGAGGAGCGGTGTCTCTAGTCCGTCCGGCCGCGGCGGCGTCGGCGGCCGAGGCTGGTGGATTGGGTGCGCGTTTCAGTATTGAGGGTTCGGCGGTGTCGTTGGACAGCGAGATCGTGCTTCCGAGTGGGGAGCTGATCGCCCGGGCTACGGCAGGTGACCTTCGCTTTGGCTCGAATGGGGCTTCTCTGATCAATCTTGCCGGTGTTTCGAAGGTGTTTCTGGATGTATCTCGTTTTACGGACGGGGGGACAGCCACTTTGGAATCGGCGACGGGTTCCGTGGTGCTGGGTGTGGGCGGTATGGTGGACGTATCGGCTCCGGCTGGTGGCGGGCATGCGGGTGGGATCAATGTGCGGGCGCAGAATGGTGGATTTGACTTGCTGGGGGTGATGAAGGGCGGGGCGTCGACCGGCCGTCGTGCTGGTTCCTTCACTCTTGATGCTGGGCGGCTGGCCGGCGGGGCGCTGTCGGCCATTGATTCACGTTTAAACGATGGGTCATTTACGCAGGCGCGCGAATATCGACTTCGGGCGGGTGATGTGTTGATTGACGGAGCGGCAAAGGCTGCGCTTTATCGGGTGACGGCTGATCGGGGGACGATCACTGTGACGGGGCGGCTTGATTCCTCTGGAGTGACTGGTGGGGTGATTGATCTGGCGGCGGGTGGCAGCGTGGTGGTGGCGGCGGGTGCGGAAATGAGCGTGGCCGGAGCCGGCTTTAATGCTGCTGGGCAGGGTGGGCGGATCTCGCTGGCGGCCGGGTCGAGTCGCGATGGGGTTGCTGGAATGGACGCGCGGCTAGACTTGCAAGCTGGATCTGTGATTGACCTTTCGGTTGCCGAGGCTGGAGTCGGAAGTGATTCGTTGGGCCGGTTTACTGGGACGTTGCATATGCGTGCGCCGCGGAATGCGGACGGCACTGATCTTGGAGTGGCGCCGATCAACGGGACGATTCGCAACGCGTCGAGTATTGTTGTTGAAGGTTATAAAGTGTATGATTTGACGGATGGTACGGGTGTGATTTCCGGTGCGGTGCAGAGTGGAATTCGCACGGACGCGCAGGCATTTCTGGGTGAGGCGGGCACGGCCAGCGTTGGATATGACGCGATGCGGCTGCGGTTGTTGGGGGATGATGGGCAGCGACTTGATTCGAAGATGGTGTTAGTTCCGGGGGCGGAGATAGTGCATCGCACGGGGGATCTGAGTTTGGGGGCGGCCAATTCCACACCGTCGGGTGACTGGAATCTGGAGACCTTTCGATTTGGTCCGATGAGTGCTCCTGGGGTGTTGACGTTGCGGGCGGCTGGCAATTTGACTTTTTTCAACACCTTAAGCGATGGATTTGCGGCGGTTGACCCGGCTCCGGCGGGCGGTAATTCCGCGTTGTGGCTGGCGCCCTTAATGGCAGCGAATCCGCTGTTGCCGACGAATACGCAGTCATGGTCCTACCGGTTGACGGCGGGAGCGGACCTTGCTTCGGCGGATTTCCGTTCTGTGCGGCCGCTGGCTGCACTGGCGGCGGGATCGGGAATGATTCAGCTTGGTAAAAACTTGGGGGCGGCCAACGCTCCGGGCGGAAACAATGCGCTTACTTCGAGTTTAGTTTCACAAGGATGGCAAGTCATTCGCACAGGTTCTGGTGACATTGATCTTTCCGCTGGGCGCAGCCTGCGACTTATGAACACTCTGGCCTCGATTTACACGGCTGGAACGCAGGTGAGCACGCCCACGCAGATTTTTGCTCCGAATGATTTTGTGATGCCGGTGCTAACGCGTCCGATTCATCCCAACCAGGGCGATCTTGGTGCAGTGCAGCAGACTTATGCCGCCCAGTACAGCATGGCTGGCGGTAATATTTCGATCACTGCTGGCAGTGACATTGAGAGGCTGACGCGTACCACGCTGGGCGACTATGTGCCTGATTCATCTCGCCAGATGCCGGTCAACTGGTTGTATCGCCGTGGGTATGTGGATCCCTCGACCGGTG
>JALRGB010000561.1 GCA_023253575.1 Verrucomicrobiales bacterium | reverse complement strand
TGAGTCTTAGTAACACTGATCCGATATCTGAGTAAGATATTGATGTAATCCCGCTGAAACCTGTGACCAAATCTTAGATGTGTCTGATCCACACGCTGGATTTTTTATGAATCATATTCTTAGTTATGTCTGATCCCACAGCTGAGTGGAGGCTGCTCTGTGATCTTATTCATGTGTGCGCGTGCGGGCTGTCTTTCGTAAGTCAGATGACATGACGTGAATGGAGGAATTTCTGGGTGTCGATTTGCCTTACGATTCGATTTCATGTGTTTAGAGTGTTAATATTTAGTGACTTATTTGTATGCGTAATTAGTAGGGGTATTGATTTTTGTTCTTTTATCTGACGCGTTGTCTGCTAGAGCTATTGCTATTGATGTGAGATACTTGCGGATAAATTGCATAAAATAAGTAAGAAGAATGTCGAATTGCTTTACGAAAAACGAGGGTGTTGTAAACGAAATTTTTTCTGCTAAAATTTATAAAATGTTTATTTCGATGATTTTAGGATTGGTAAAAGCATGAGTAAAAAATGACATGGCATGGATTTTGCGGAGCCACTCAACTGCGGCGATCCTCCTAACAAGTAAAAAAATCTGTCGCTTGCGCCTTCATCAATTCCATCCGGACGCCGCGCGAAGGTTCATGCAGCAGTAAAAAAAAAGTATATTATGAAAACCATTACATCTATTATCGCTTCCTGTTCCATGGCCGTGGCTTTATTGGGGGTCGGCAGTCTGCAGGCGGCGGTTGTTCTGCCTGGAACCTTGGATATTGATTTCCGCGATGCGAGCTGGGCGGGTGCCAATGGCAACCAAACTTACACCGTTGGTGGCATTAAGGCGAGTGCCTTTGCGACTAGCTTGATTACGGGCGGGTCATTGTCTGCGGTGCTGGGGCAGACGCCGACTGACGGTACGGGGGTAAATCGCACCGGCGGTTTGGGTGCGGGTTTGGATGATCCGAACGAAGTCGAGGTTAATGAACGCCTAGAACTTCAGTTTGCTGGTGGCAGCGGCCTGAGTCTGGCCGGTGTCTGGCTTACCAACTTGTTTCTTGACGATTCGGCGTTGCTCCCGGGGAATCAAACAGAAACCGCCCTTGTGCAATTGACCTTGCTGGATAGCACGATTGTTAATTTCGTGGTCCCTGGCAGCGAGATTAATGGGAATTTCTTCCTCGATTTCGGTGCTAACCGCAACGTGTCGAAGATTGATTTCCGTTCTTCCGGAGTGATTTCCGATTACTCAGTGGCCGGTTTTTCGGTACCTGAAGGGGGATCGACGCTGGCTGTATTGGGATTGGCGTTGATCGGTTTGGCCGGCATGACGACTTACCAGCGTCGACTGGCCATGTAATCTTGGTTGTTGCTGATGCTTCTAGGGGGTGTTTTCTCGGAAGACATCAGTGTGGGTTAAGCATAAGAAGTAGTCGCCTCAGCCGCACCAGAGACGTCTGGTGCGGCTCTTTTTTGTCGATACCAGAACGCGTTGCGGCCGGGGGGTACGGGAGATGATGGACTGAGGTCAAAGAGTATTGTTCTCTTTTTCGTGATGGTAAGGGGGCCGGGGTGATTGGCCTGCGGACCGCGCAGTTCACTCTTGCTGGTGGCTGGAGGCGCAGTAGGAGTAGATGACATCCATTTATTTTGACTTGGTGGAGCGGGCTTGCGGCCGGGGGGCTGTTTAGCGGCGGTTTCATCGAGCACTTGCGCCCGCTTGACGACGAAACATCCACATGAAAACAACGCTTCTTTGCACTCTCGCGTTTGCCTTGGTCATGCCGCTCACCGCGGCTGATCCGAAACCTGCTCCGCCGGAACCGCCGACTTATTTAACGGCGGCCGAAGGGGGACGTGATTATGCAGACCAAGGGGAATATCTCAATGACTGGGGCGGAGTGCAGGTCATGGCGCTGGGGGCGGACGCCTTCCGGTTGGTGAGCTATAAGGGCGGTCTGCCAGGCGCTGGCTGGGACCAGCAGACGCGCCGCGAGGCTGAGGGCAAACGTGACGGCGATGTCATCCGGTTTGCCTCGGCGGATGGCTATACGGCGGTGCTCGCCAATGGCACGCTGACCATCAAGACCGCAACGGGCGGGCCGTACACCATGAAAAAAACGGTTCGAACCAGCCCAACGATTGGGGCTAAACCGCCCGAGGGCGCGACCGTGCTTTTTGATGGTACCAACGCCGACGAATGGGCGGGCGGACAGATGAAAGACGGCATGCTGCTGGCGGCTGGCTGCAAAACCAAAAAGAAATTTGGCGATTACACCATGCATTGCGAATTCATTCTCCCTTTCAAGCCGCTGGGCCGGGGGCAGGGCCGGGGCAATAGCGGCGTGTATATGCAGGATCGTTATGAAGTGCAGGTACTCGACAGTTTCAGCCTTGCGGGCGAAAACAACGAATGTGGCGGCGTCTACACGAAAGCGCGCCCAGCCGTCAATATGTGCTTGCCGCCGTTGGTCTGGCAGACGTATGACATTGATTTTCAAGCGGCGAAATTCGATGCGGACGGAAAAAAACTAAAAAATGCCAAACTTACGGTGAGGCACAATGGCGTGATTATTCACGATCAGCTGGAAATCGACGGTCCTACGGGGGGTGGCCAGCCGGAATCGGCGGAGCCCGGGGTCATTCACCTGCAGGGTCATGGCAACCCGGTCTTTTACCGCAACGTTTGGATTGCGGAAAAATAATCGAGTTGATTTTTGAGGCCTTGGCCGGTCGGTCGGTTTTTTCCAAGCGGCCGACGGTGGCTGACGGTGGCTGACGGTGGCCCCGGCTCAGGGACGGGCTTGGCCGGAGCCCGAGCCTATGGCTTCCCATTCAGCGCGAATGAGGGGCATCATGAATTCGCGCACCTGCTTGACCAGCGGCTCGCGCAAGGCCGGTACCATGCAGGCCGCCCCCATCGTCCGCAGGGAAGCGAGGAAATGGCGATTGGCCTCGAATAAGGCGCGTTCCTCCGGCGATCGGTCTGAGAAATAGTCATCGAGCAGATTCTCCAAAAAGTCCCGCCCTCGATCTGACGGAATTTGGGTGACAATTTCGCAAGTGTTCAACTCAGGATACCTGTAAATAGTACACCACTGCCCGAGGTCGAACAGAAAGCTGCCCACGGAAAATTCCCCCATGTCGATGATCAACGGCTGTCCGTCTCTGATCCTGAAGGGAGATCTCCCTCCTCGCTCTTGAGAAGCTGAGTAGCTGGTTGAGGCCGGTGGTGTCGAGAATGTTTTCGATAGATGCAGGCACGTTGACCAGCCGGAATGGGTTTCCAGAGGATTGAAACGATTTGTGGAGTTCGAGCAGTAACCGCAGTCCGGCGCTGGAGATGAACGAACACGCGGCGAGATCGATTTCCAGCGTGCCGGCGGCGGCGGCGTGTAGTCGTTCGCGCACTAGCGGAGCGGTAGCTTGATCGAGAGGGCCTGCGAGCCGTAAGCGAAGGCTGTCGGGGCCTCGGTGTTCATCAATCTTGAGGTCTTTGCTCATGAGTCAGGTGGGGCAGTGAAGGCAGTCTTTCGATGGTGAAGGGCCTTCGGTGAATGTTTTCTGGTATATGGAGGTCACGCATGGACGGATCAAGAGCAGATGAGGGTTGTCGGCGGGGCCGGCCATGCAACG
>JALRGB010000423.1 GCA_023253575.1 Verrucomicrobiales bacterium | reverse complement strand
GGACATGCGTCGAGCGCCGCGAGGCGTTTCAACTCGCCTCTGTCAAGGATCCAACCGATTACGCCGCCTCCCCGCCTCTGCCGCTTAAACCATAAGTCTTCGCCCCGGAGGCATCCTTTAACGCCGGCCCGTTATGACTTCGGTGGCATGGCTCGCAGGGCCGCTCGACATCGGGCCGCAGGGTGCCATCATGGCCGGGTGCTCATCTCTGAGATTTTTCATTCGGTGCAAGGCGAGGGACGTCTGGTCGGCGTGCCCTCGGTATTCGTGCGCACCTCCGGCTGCAATCTGCGATGCGCCTGGTGCGATACCCCCTATGCTTCATGGTCACCCGAAGGGAGGAATATGGAAGTGGAGGAAATCGTGGAGCAGGTCGCGGGTTACTCCTGCCAGCATGTGGTCGTCACCGGCGGCGAGCCAATGATAGCCAAAGAGATGCCCGTCCTGCTGGCTCGCTTGCGCGCCGCAGGACACCACCTCACCATTGAGACGGCGGCCACCGTGCCCCCGCCCGACGCTTTGTGCTGCGATTTGGCCTCGCTGAGCCCGAAACTCGCCAATTCCACACCCTCCGCCGCCGAGGCCGGGTCGGCCTGGGCCCAGCGTCACGAGTCGCGCCGCCTTCAGCCCGCCGTTATCCGCCAGTGGATCCAACACTTCGACTGCCAAATAAAATTTGTCGTCAGAGAGGAATCGGATGTTTCTGAGATCCAGTCACTGCTGGCGACGGTCACCGCCGGCGGCGACCAGATGCCCTCCCTCCACATTCCGCTCGAAAACATCCTGCTCATGCCCGAGGGAAAAGACGAGCCCACATTGGCCGCACGAGGACGCTGGCTGGTGGACATCTGCAAGGCCACCGGTTATCGCTTCTGCCCGCGAGTCCACGTCCACCTTTTCGGCCACACCCGCGGCACCTGACTCTCATGCCTTACCGCGTCTGCAAAACCATCGACATCGAGAACGGTCACATGCTGTCCAAACACCCGGACGCCTGCCGCTTTCCTCACGGTCACACCCGCCGCATCGAATTCGTACTCGAAGCCGCAGATCTCGACGCCAATGAAATGGTCTGTGATTTCAAAATCATCAAGGATGCCGTCGGGGCGTTTCTTGAGTCGCTCGATCACGCCCTCTGCGTCAACACCGATGACCCGGCCTTTGCGATCCTGCGCGGGCTTTACGGCGAGCGCATCGTAGCTTTTGAAAAACAGGACCCCACCACCGAGTTGATGGCCCGGCATATTTTTGAGGTCGCCGCCGCCCGGTTGGCCTCTTATGCCGCCACAACCGCAACCCGCTACCCGCTGCGGCCGGAAGTGCGGTTGGCCAGTGTGCGGGTCTGGGAAACCGCCACTTCATGGGCGGAATACCAGGCTGATTGATCCCAAGGAACGTGATAGGGTCAGCGACTTGAAGTGGCCGGGGGATTCCCGTTACTGAGGTGGAATTGATCCTCCGATGACGTCAGAAACCCTCCGGCCGTCAGTCGCCCGTCGTCGTTAAGCATGATGTCCACCGCGCCTGTTTCCGTTTGATCAAAAACGCGCGCGCCCATGGATTCCGCCATCGTGCGCCAAGCTCGCGGCAGCCGCTCCTCTCCCGCCACCACCACCAGCGAAGGTCGGACACGTTTCAGAAATTCCTCCTGTCCCGAGAGATCGTCCGCATGGCGTCCGCGAATCCACACATCCACCCGCATCTCGGGAAAATCGCGGGCCAGTGCGCGCTCCGCCAGAAAGCCCGCATCATTGGTGAATAAAATTCGACGCCCGGCACACTCCAATAGCAGCACTGCACACGAGTCATCAGCCAGCGGTCCGCTCGCTTCCTCCCGCGGCCACAAAACCGATACCGTCGTCCCCTCGTCTAGCCTCAGCGTCCGACCGGCCCGCAATACCGTCATCTCGGGAGCACCCGTTATCTGCGCCGCCCGCAGGCCGGGTGAACGCGATTCGATCCCCGGGTGCGCCAACACTGCCGGGGTCAATCGCATCAAGGCCTCAGCCGCCCCGCCGACATGCCCCGTATCCCCATGCGATACTATAAGACCGTCCAGTTGCTTGACTTCATGATACGTCAGTCCGGGGCGCACAATCCCTCGAAAATCTCCCAATCGCCCGGTGTCTAGCAACCAGGCGCGATCATGCAGGGTGCGAATAAGGATCGAGCCGCCGTCTCCCACATCAAAAACCGTTAGCCGGCAGGCCGGCGCCGGCTCGTTGCACAGCCGCGGATTCCACAATACTGCCCCCCCCGGTACCTGCGCAAACCATCCCGCGGTCACAAGGCACACCTCAGCAAAGACGAGGTTGGCATTGTTCAAGGCCATGGTCAGCCACGGCCACCACGCACTCGCCGCGGCACTCAGGCCTGCCGTCGACAAAATCAATCCGGCCAGTGGCACATGCACGAGGTTGGCTGCGAGTGAGACGGGTGTGGCCATCTGAAAATGCCAGAACGTCAACCAGCTCGATCCAGCAGCGGCCACCACCGATACCGCCAGCATTTGCGACAGCCATCTCCAGGAGGCCATCGTCCATCGCAGGTACCACTGCCATAGTTCCCGCGGCAGCCACGGATCGGGGTGTAGGCATCCCCTCAGCCATGGGCTGACCCAGGGGGTTCCCAAGGCAATCACGCCAATCACCACAAACGATAACTGAGCGCCAGCCATAAAAAGCTGATGCGTATCGCCCGCCAGAATAACCAGCGCCGCCAGACAGAGGCTGTTACTGAAAGAAATCGGTCGGTTCAGGCAGATGCCCAGCAAGACCATACCTACCATCATTGCCGATCGCACCGCTGCCGGCTGCCAGCCAGTCAGAAAAGCGTAAAAAAAGATCAACGGCAGACTGGCCCAGGCCGCGTGCCGGCGTCCCAGTTGAAAAAGATTCAGCACCCGCCACAAAATGACCGCCACCAAACCCACGTGCAGGCCGCTTACGGAAAAAATATGCAGGGTGCCCGACTTCTGAAACGCCTCCTCTACGTCGTCATCCATGTCCTCGCGTGTGCCCAGCACCATCGCTTTGATTACGGCCTTCTCCGCCGGACGATCGTCAAGATCAAGGGTCATGGCTGCTGCCAGCCAGTCCCTCGCCCGCATCGCCAAACGCTTGAAAGGGAGCTCCGCCGCCGCTTCCAAAAGTGTCAGCTGTTGCACCCTGAGCTCGCTGGCCATGCCTTGACGGTAGAGCCACTGTACTCTGTCAAATTCCCCAGGGTTCCGGGCCGGCGCCGGGGGTGATAGCCACCCCGCCATCAGGAGGCGGTCGCCGCACCGCGGTCGGTCCTCGCCAGCCGCCGCCAGCGGGCACTTCACCATCACCGGCGCTCGAAGCTCCCACGACCCCTCGCCCGTCTGCAGGCGCTCAAGGCGCAGAGCAAAACGGATAGAAGTCTCGCCCTCCACTGGCATCTCCGTCACCACCCCCACTGCCGTCACCGCAAGCGACTTTCCTTCGGCCAAGGGCTGCGCCAGCGGAAATACAGCCAGCTCGGCCCGGGTCAGCGCATGCATCAAACCAAAGGCCGCCGCCACCGCCATCAACAGCCGGAAGGTCTGGGGATCTCGCCCAAACCAGATCACCATCACCCCCAAACCCCCACACCACACGCTCGCGCCGGCTTCCGGTAACAATTCAGCCGCCAAGATGCCTCCAATGGCTGCCATCGCCATCGGAGCCAGCTTGGCAAGTCGCACCGGACCGCGCGGCATCGCCACATCACAAGAATCCATCCAAACGGGAGAGGGGGGAGAAAAACGGGAAACTCGCTAATCCAAACGGGAAGCTAGGAATTTTTTCTCCCGAAGCTCCCGCAGTTTGGATTCAGCGTCACCAGCTTGAGTGGTGCCTGGGAATTTGTCCAGTACCGTCTTTACCTCCGCCTCCGCTGTGGAGAAAGCCGGCGGTGTCAGCATCAACATCAAATCAGCTAGCCGGAAACGAAGCGTCGCCTCGTCCGCCGGCGGCCACTCCCGGCTCACCAAAGCCGTTCGCAACGACTGTACCGCACTGCCGGTGTCCTCCAGCTTCTCGTGATGCAGTCGACTGATTTCCAATACCGGTTTCGGATTGAGGGGGGCGGCTAATGACTGCCGCTGCAACTCGGCAATCGCCCCTTCATAATCCCCCTCAACCAGATACCGCGCCACTCGCGAGCCCGGAGTCTGAGGCATCTTCTCCCCGGAGCTGACCAAGGCTTCGCTCATTTTATCCCCAATCGTCGGTAGCAGCCACGTCGCAAAAAGCACGGCTCCCACCACCCCCATCACAATGAACGAAAGCATCATCGACAACCCATTCTGCTCGTCATCAGGCCGGGCCCGCTCCACCAACACATGGACCAGCAACGCCCCCATCACGAGTAGCGATCCCCATCGGAAAATTCGATGCTCCATCGATTGAGTATCCACCACTCGCTCTCGAGCGAAAACCGAAAAATTAAATCAATCCCTTTGAGATTTAGCCTCGACCCCGAGTTGCACCAGGTCCTTTTCCCGCATTCTCTTCAATTAAGGTGATGATCTTCATGGCCACATCTACCCCCGTCGCTGTCTGAATGCCCTCGAGGCCGGGGCTGGCATTCACCTCAATCACCAGCGGTCCGTCGTTTGAACGGATTAAATCCACCCCCGCCACATTCAGCCCCAATGCCTTCGTCGCCCTGATAGCCATACGGCGTTCTTGATCCGACAACTCCACCGCCTCAGCCTTGGCTCCACGGTGCAGATTGGCCCTGAATTCCCCCTTGGCCGCCTGCCGCTTCATCGCCGCCACGACCTCGTCACCCACCACAAATGCCCGTAAATCAGAGCCCCCAGACTCCGCAATAAACTCCTGTGCCAAAATGTGAGCATCCAGCCCGCGAAAAGCTTCAATCACCGACTCAGCCGCCTTCTCCGTCTCCGCCAATACCACCCCAACACCCTGAGTTCCTTCCAATAATTTAATTATCAATGGAGCGCCGCCACAGATGTCAATCAATTCCCGAGCCGCCTCAGGATCATGCGCAAACGCCGTCACCGGTAAACCAATCCCGCGCCGCGCCAGCAATTGTAAACACCGCAACTTGTCCCGCGCTCGCGAAATCGCCACACTCTCGTTTAAGGAAAAAACCCCCATCATCTCAAATTGCCGCACCACC
>JALRGB010000414.1 GCA_023253575.1 Verrucomicrobiales bacterium | reverse complement strand
AGGTAAGGCCCCCATCGGAAAGGGTGTCTGGGATCACAGCGGAATTAAACTGGAGAAATTTCCCTCAACATGGGGAGAGGGCGAATTTCTGCTCATGCGCACCACTTTTGAAGTCGAAGACCTCAACTGCGATTCGTATCGCCTCGCCGTGTTGGCGAGACAAGGGTTCCATATTTATCTGAACGGACAAAAGATACACACCTACATCTGGTGGCAGGACAAGCCGCAATACGGTTCCATTGTCCTTGAAGAAGAACAGATTAAACATTTGAAGAAGGGGAAGAACGTATTGGCGGTCTATGCCAATGACCAATATGACCTTGAATCCCCGGAGCATTATGCCGCGGTGGATGTGTGGATTGAGGGTATCACTCAGGCCGATCAGGAGAAGCTCGATCTCGCTTTGGAGGAAGTGCTTTCGCCCAAAGACAGGGAGGCCCTCAAAGGCGCCTCCAATGGCGGTTACCATTATTTTGGCAGTGCGAAAATCTTTGCACAGATGGGCAAGGCGTTTGCAGAGGCCTTGCTGCCTTTACAGAAATAAACGAGGAGATGTCTGATAAGTCGCGAGATGCTTATGAGGTCAGCGGTGGTGGCGGCGGTTTGACCTGCACGCCGGCCAGGATGTAGGAGGCCTCGGCCTAGGTCTCTGGCGGCGTCGAAACGCTCGTGCAGCCTGCTGCGGGTACAGTGGCGCCGGGCCAGCCACTGATGATCTGCTTGGCCAGGGCGCCGGAGCGTGTGAGCTGGCCGGCTGACCAGCCGCCTTGCGCGCTGGCGCCCTGCACCAGCACCGACGCACCCTCGGGCTTGTCGTTCAGCGCCCAGTTGGCATGGCTGATGCCCTTGGCCTTCATAAAGTCGACCCAAGCCCAGGTCTCGGCGTCGGCGACGTCGCCGTCTCCACTGGCGCCCACTGAACCCCACTCCGTGACGAACAGCGCAATGCCGTTGTTCAGTGCCGTCTGGGCCTTGTCGCGCAGGAACTGGCCGTGCGTGCCGGCGTAGAAGTGTAGGGTGTAGGCGATGTTGGCGCCGCTGATCGGCGCACGCGAGGCCACGTCTACGTCCTGCGACCAGTTGGGTGTTCCGACGATGATGAGGTTGTCGGGGTCGATGGCTCGGATGGCGTTGATCACGGCCTGCGCATAGGGCTTGATCGTGTCGCTCCACGAGATGTTCAGCGGCTCGTTATAGACTTCGTAAATGACGTGATTGCTCTTGCCGTAGGTGCGCGCCATTTCCTCGAAGAAGGTGATGGCTTGGCTGCGGTAGTTCTCGGCGTGATGGGTGTGCCAGTCGATGATGACGTACATGTCGTTGGCGATGGCGGCATCCACGACGGTCTTGACACGGGCCTTGTTGGCAGCGGCTTCCTGCAGGTAGCCGCCGCCTTCATCCACGCCCATGGCCACCCGCACGACCTTCGATTTCCAGTCGCTCTTCAGCCAGCCCACGGTGCCGGCGTTGTAGAACTTCTCGCCCCCCCATCCGTTGTTGCTCCAGAACAGGCTGTTGCCGGCGAAGCTGGCGGTCTGGCCGCCGGCCAGCACTTTGTTGCCGCTCACGGACAGCGGGCTGACGTCGGCCAGCGCGCCGCCGGCATGCGCCAGCATCAGCGCGCTGAACAGGGCTGTGGACGTGCGGCGGAAGGGGAATGCGAAGACGGGCATGGGGAACCTTTTGGTTGGGTGAATGACGAGATTCATGCCGCGCTGACTCGGATTTAAAAGAGACCGGGAGGCAGACGGGCTTGCGAACCTTTCGTGCGTTCCGTTGGGGTCAGTGCGTATTCTGAGGATGTGTTCCCGGGGTTTCGCCTTGGCTTTCACCGTCAAGGGAACGCTCCCTGGGTTAATCCGCTTGATGTGATGGCGGCCTTAGCCCGCTCCTCCCATGGGAGACACGCGCTACGGTTTGAGGAGCCGGTAAAACCCAACTCTTGGGTTGGCCAATTCCTTTGTGTTGAGCAGCTTCCATTTTTCACCGGCCAGCAGGAAGGTGTCGGTCATGCCGAGGTCCTGCCAGATTGGCGTGGCGGTCAGGGTGGCGCTGTGTTGGAGTTTGTATCCGCTGTCCGGCACGGTCCAGTGCAGCCAGAAGGGGGTTTCGGACGGAATGACTTGAAGGACCGCGGCGCCATTCGACGCAGATTTCTCAAGAATCGACGGATCCACTAGGGTGGTGAAGTTTTCGCTGATCGGGCTGGGCACTCCGGAGATGGTGATATTGGAGAAGGTGGCACCCAAGCCGATGTTGGCCATCGATTGCGGCACCGTGCCAAAATAGGCATACAGAGGCCCGGCGAAGAGGGCCGCGGTTTCAGGCAGCAAAGTGCCAGTGGCCGTTTGTCCGTCCGGCGCCGTGAGGAGCACCGTGGTATCATCGGTGAAGGTGATCGACCATGTACCCAAGATCGTGGTGCTGTTGACGAAGGCAACGGTGCCACCTTTTCCGGTGCCATCTGCCCCCGGTCCCTCACCGGCCGCATAAAACGATCCGTTGTCGATCGTCCAATAGTCGTGTCCGGGCAGCCCGTTGCTGTCGCGTTGATGGTTCTTGTAGGTGAACCGCATGTTGCCGCCGCCCGCCGCCGTGTTGTTGATATACGCGAGTGCGCAGATCGGCTCGCTCCAATCGGGAGAACTCGCCCCGATGTTTAGGCTTTCCGCGGGCGCAAGATAAATCACCGTCTGGTATTCCGGATTGGCCGGGTACTCGGAAATGGTCACCGCATAGGTGACTGGCCCCGCCGCCCCCACCCACGAATACTCCGGCACCGTCGTCCGCACTGTCTGCCGGTCGTACTGTCCGTTGGTCGACAGCAGCCGCAACCCGGGCGTGGCCGGCTCGATGGCTATGGTTGGCGCCGGCGGCGGCGGTGGCGGCAGAGCCGTCGACAAATCGACCAAGACCTGGCTCACCGACATGGTCCCCCGACCGCCATTCGCCCGCGCCCCGCGCGTCGAAATGAAAAATCCATTTTCATATTCCTCGCCTGGTCCCGCCCCCAAGTCCCATTGAAATAAGGCGACCGTTTGACTCAATGCCCCGTTCACGTACAAGCTCGCCTCCGTGCTCGTCAATTCGATCGTCAGGATGTTTTCTTGCGTCGGATCAATCTGGTGACCGGTCTGCCCCGGCACGCCCACTGGGTTGGAGCTGGCCGGGCTCTTGTCATTCTTGGCCACGAAGTTCGCGAACAGGTTTGTGTCACTTTTATAGACAAGATCCACGCCGAGCCCACCCGCGGTCAGAGTCCAAAATTCCGCGCTGCCTCCGCCGCCTTGGGCGGAGTTTTTTGACATCAGGATCAACTGCATTCGAATGTCGCCCCACGCTTCGCCCGGCGTTGCCACTGTCATCGGACCGATTGTCCACTCGATGGTATATTTTTGGTCATCGCTGGGGAAGGCGAATTCGTCCAGCGATTGGATGTTCGATCCACCCCAGTTCCAACCGCCCTCAATGCCCCAGGTCACTTGGCCCTCGGCCTCGGTCATTGGGTTGCCCCCGATGTCCTGGATAAAATTGCCCGCATACCCGTTGGTGGCCGGATCGCCATCATCAAAGTTATCCTCATATACGATGGCCGCGCGCAGAGGAACTATGGCCATGATTGCCATCAGCAGGGGTGAAAGAATGGAATTCATGGGAAGCAGGGGTTGGAGAGGAGAATGAGTTCCTTACCAAACCGGGGTTCTCCAACCAAGTTTTTTCCTCAGTTTGAACGGTTAATCTCCGCGGCGCGTCCTGCCGCACGACGATGAAATCGATTTTCCCCCCTTGCGGCCTCCTCCGCGAGGGCCCCGTGCCCCCTTCCTGCGGCCTTTGCTTTCTTTTTGGTGCGATAGGCACGAGGATCATTATATGCTGACATCTTTTTTTCTGCATGGATTCGTGGCCGCGGCGGCGATTCGAGGCAGCCGGCGCTGGCAAGGCGCCGCCAGTGTGCTCTTATCTCTGCTCATGCCTGTAGTTACAGCTCACACCGTTCACGCCCAGGAGCCGATATCCGCCGCCACCGAGGCGGTGGGGGCTGCTCCTGAGGACCCGTGGCAGTGGCTGGAGGACGTGGGGGGTGAGGCGGCGCTGTCGTGGGTGCGCGAACGAAACAAGGTGGCTCAGGCCGCTCTGGAATCCGATGGGACGTTTGCCGGGCTGCGAGCCGACCTGCTGGCCATCCTGGATTCCGATGAGCGCATTCCCGGCATCTCCAAGCGGGGCGAATTCTACTACAATTTTTGGCGCGACAAAAACAACCCACGGGGGATCTGGCGCCGAACCACCCTAGATGAGTACCGCAAGGCTGAGCCGAAATGGGAGGTCCTGCTTGATCTCGACGCTCTGGGGAGATCTGAAAAAGAAAACTGGGTCTGGGGCGGGGCGGACCTGTTGCGCCCGGCCTACGACCGCGCGCTGCTCAGTCTGTCGCGCGGCGGGGCGGATGCGCAGGTTGTCCGCGAGTTCGATTTGACGTCCAAATCATTTGTCGCCGACGGTTTCGCCCTGCCCGAGGCCAAGGGCAGCGCGGGATGGGTTGATCGCGACACCCTCTTCGTACAGACGGATTTTGGGCCGGGATCGATGACCGATTCGGGTTATCCGCGCGTCGCCAAACTCTGGCAGCGCGGCACCCCTCTCACTGCGGCCCGCGTCCTATACGAGGGCCAACCCACCGACATGTCAGTGGCCGCCACTCACGATGACGCCCCGGGATTCGAGCGCAATTTCGTCCGCCGCGCCCTCGCCTTTTACAACAGCGAACTCTACCTCCTCGATGCCGGGCTGAAGCTTACCAGAATCGAGGTGCCGAACTCGGCGAGCACCGACATTTTCCACGAATGGATGAGCGTCGAGCTGCGCGACGACTGGTCGGTGGGGGGCAAGACCTACCAGGCTGGTTCCCTGCTGGTCACGCGTTTTGATGACTTCATGGCCGGCCAGCGCGAGTTCCGCGTCGTTTTTGAACCGGCCGCCAATTCTTCGCTGGCGGGGAGTGGGTTTACCCGTGACTTCCTGTATTTGAATGTGCTGGAAGACGTGAAAAACCGTCTTTATGTCATTGACCGGCGCACGGCCGACTGGAAACCGGTCCCGCTGGTGGGAGCGCCAGCCATTGGCACAGTCGGGATCATGCCGGTCGATGCCGATGAATCGAACGCGTATTTTCTCACGGCCACCGACTACCTTACGCCGACCACGCTTTCGCTCGGCGAGATCGGTCAGGCACCGGAAAAACTGAAGTCTATGCCGGCATTTTTTGATGCGGCCGGTCTGCAGATCACGCAGCATTTTGCCATCAGTGACGACGGCACCCGCGTGCCGTATTTCATGGTCGCGCGTCAGGGTATGACCGCTGACGGCACGCATCCCACGCTCCTTTATGGCTATGGCGGCTTTGAAATCTCGCTGCAGCCGTCCTACAGCGCCGGGGTGGGCCGCGCCTGGACGACGCAGGGAGGAGTTTATGTGGTGGCTAACATCCGTGGCGGTGGAGAATATGGCCCGCGCTGGCACCAGGGCGCCCTCAAGGCGAACCGTTTGCGTGCCTATGAAGACTTTGCGGCGGTCGCCCGCGATCTTTTCGCCCGCAAGATCACCTCGCCGCGCCGCCTCGGAATCCAGGGCGGCTCCAATGGCGGACTGCTGGTCGGCAACATGGTCACTCTGTATCCGGACCTGATGCAGGCCGCCGTCTGTCAGGTTCCGCTGCTCGACATGCGCCGGTATAACCAGCTGCTGGCCGGCGCCTCGTGGATGGCGGAATACGGCAATCCGGACAAACCAGAAGAGTGGGAATTCATCCGGAGGTTTTCTCCCTACCATAATGTGCGCCCCGATGGCAAATACCCTTCAGTCTTGTTTACCACCTCGACTCGCGATGACCGTGTCCACCCCGGTCATGCCCGCAAAATGATGGCTCTGATGGAGTCACAGGGGCATGCAGTCCTGTATTACGAAAACATCGAGGGCGGCCATGGGGGTGCTGCCGACAATGCCCAAGCCGCTTTCATGCAGGCGCTGGCCTACACGTTCCTTCGCCAGCAATTGATGTCCGGCAAGTAGTCACCAACGCCGGTGTTAGAAATCACCTCCCAATCGGGGATCGGAACGACTCGATCCCCGACTGGGCGGTTCATCCCTCGACTGCTGCCGGACTGGTCCCCTCGGTCGCATCGACTTCCCACTGCTGCGATCGCTGCAGGGAAGTGGCGGCT
>JALRGB010000334.1 GCA_023253575.1 Verrucomicrobiales bacterium | reverse complement strand
CGCCGCCAGCATTATTCACTCTCTCCCCCTCACCTCCCTGCTCGCCCTCAGCTGGATCTATTGGGAAACAAAAGATACCCAACTCATCGCCAGCCACACCCACGGCACCTTCTGGTTCGTACTCCCCACGCTGCCCATGTTTCTCGTGCTGCCCGCCCTGCTCAAAAGCGGCTGGAGTTACTGGCCAGCGCTCGCCCTCTGCCTGACCGGCACTTTCGGACTATACTTGCTGACCCTCTGGGTGACCCGCGCCCTCGACATCAAATTCTGATTGCCACTTCCCTTTCCGGCAAATCCACGCACCATTCATCCCATGCCCGCTTCTCTCGCCAGCGACACCCGCATTGAACCCGCCACCCTAGATGATCTGGCGGCCCTCACAGAATTGGTGATGGAACTGATGGACGTGGAAGCCGACTTCGAACCGGACCAACGCAAACAAGAAAACGGTATCCGACTCATCCTCGAACAGCCCAATCGAGGTCGCATCTTCGTGCTGCGCAACGACCACCGCATCTTCGGTATGGTCAATCTGCTCTTCACCATCTCCACCGCCGAGGGCGGCTTTGTCATCCTCATGGAAGACTTCATCATCCATCCCCAGCATCGGGGCACCGGCCACGGCGGCCGCCTCATGGATTACGTCATGGACTTTGCCCGTGAGAAAAACTTCAAACGCATCACCCTGCTGACCGACCGCATCAGCAACGTGTCACAAAAATTCTTCGAGCGTCACGGCTTCACCCACAGCGCTATGATCCCCATGCGCCGCGTTTTTTAAGCATCCGCCCAACCACTGCCATTTCATGAACGCCGCCTCCACCCTACCCTTTCCATCACCCTTGCTCGCCGCCCTCAGCGGCGAGGGATTCGGCATCATCGATGGCCAAGCTTCCCAAGCCGCCGACGGCGCCGCCCTCGTCATGCTGGCCGTCGTCTTCGGTGTCATCGGACTGATCTGCGTCTTCGCCTGGAACATGGTGCGTCGCTCGCGCCAGCCCGACCCAACCTTGGAATTCCTCGACTCCCTTCAACAAGAACAGAAATCGGAAACGCCTACCCCAGCCCGGGAAACAAAAGAATCATGGGAGCGGCCCTCCGATTGGTGGAAAAACCCCTAAAGCACAGGCGACGAAACGTCGCCATCACATTCCCGAACCGAAGCCGAAGCCACAGGCCCAGCCGGTATCCGCAAGGATTGATCCCCCCCACGCAACGATTCCACCGCCGGCAACAACAGCCCCTGCTGCCATGGCAGAAGGGGAGGCAACGCCTCGATGTTTTGAGCGATCTCCTCCAATGTCGCCCGCGAAGCAATCAGAGAACCATCAAGATTCATTTCCAGTGCCAGACGGTCACGATGGGCCTTCAACTGATCAAAACGACGCTCCGCTTCAGGATGACGAGACGTCCGCTTTTTCAGCAATCGCTTCGGCCATTCTTCCGGGGGAAGCGCGTCTACCGCCTCCAAAGCTTGGAAAAATCGGCGCCGCGGCGGATGCGGGAACCGCGGCGGAAGAAATGGCTCGTGTCCACTCTGGAAAGCCATCGCCATTTCCAACATTGGCTCGTTGTTCAATACTTTAAACGGTGGCCGGTCCAACCGCTCCGCCTCCCCATTGCGCCAATGCCACAAGGCGCGCAACGCAGCCAATCCACGAGGCTGAAGATTGCCCCACCCCGTAATCCGCCACGCATCCTCACCGTCCGGCGCCGGCCGGTTCAACACTTGCTCGCGCGCCGCCGCACAACTCTGATGAAACCACTCCAAACGGCTGACATCCGCCAGTTGTCCCAATAACCGATCCGCCAGTGGCAAAATATACCGCACATCATTCAACGCATACTCCACCATCACCGGCGGTAAGGGACGACGCCCCCAGTCCGCTCGCTGCGACTGCTTGGACAACGTCACCTGAAAAACGTCCTGCAAAAGATGGGCCAATCCAAATTGCCTGAATCCAACCAAACGCGCCGCCGTCTGCGTGTCCAGCACCGTCGGAGGCACAAAATCAAAGGTCCGCTTGAAAAGCGACATGTCGAAATCCGCCCCATGCATCCAGACTTCCGCATCACGCAGAAAATCCAAAAGCGGCGTCAAATCACCCACCCGAAGCGGGTCAATAATGACATGACGCCCAGCACACGTGAACTGAATCAAACACAGCTTCTCCTTGTAGGAATGCAAGCTGTCCGCCTCCGTATCAACCGCACACCGCTGTCGCCCCGAAAGCGAGGCCGGCAGCTCATTGAGATAAGCCACCAGTGACCCCGTTGTTTCAATGATGGCTCCTTCCCAAGGAGTCATCGCCGGAGCGGTACCGCGATCAGAGGCATCCATAATCTAGGAAAGTCGAAGCCCGCTTAACAAAACTTCCGCGTTATTTTGGGTGGCTCTCAGGTTTTTCACCAATACCTCCATCGCCTCGCCCGCCGGCAGCTGGGCCAGCTGCCGCCGGATCCCCAGTACCCGACGAAATTCTTCAGGATGGTACAGCCGGTCGTCATTGCGGGTCCCCGACCGTTGCATGTTGATGGCCGGGAAAATCCTCCGCTCCACCATCTCACGGTCCAACTGCAACTCCATGTTGCCTGTCCCCTTAAATTCTTCGAAAATTACCTCGTCCATCCGGCTCTCCGTCTCAATCAAGGCCGTCGCCACAATCGTCAGACTACCGCCTTCCTCCACGTTGCGCGCCGCTCCAAAAAATTTGCGCGCCCGCTGCAACGCCTTCGGATCAACCCCGCCAGACGTGAGTCGCGCTTTGCCGCCACCACCGCCGCCCCCACAGTTGTTGTAAGCTCTCGTTAGACGCGTTAGACTGTCCAAAAGCACAACAACATCCTTGCCGTTCTCCACCAGCCGCTGCGCCCGCGCTAACACAATCTCCGCCACCTGCATGTGACGATCAGGCATTTGATCAAACGTCGAGGCAAAAACAACCGAGTCCACCGTCTCGCGAAAATCAGTCACCTCCTCGGGACGCTCGTCCAAAAGAAGAACCATCAACTCAATCTCAGGATGATTCTTGCGGATCGCCACCGCCATTTCTTTAAGCAAAATAGTTTTGCCTCCGCGGGGCGGAGCACAAATCAACGCCCGCTGCCCTTTGCCCAGTGGAGCCAAAATGTCCACCACCCGCGTGCTTACCGATTTACTCTTGGTGTTCTCAAGAATAATCCGATCTTTCGGAAAAAGCGGCGTCAGGGATTCAAAAAGTTTCGGTGAATGCCACGTCTCCACAGCCACGCCTTCTACCGTCACCACTGTCTCAACCGATAGGAAACTCTCCTTGTCCCGCGGCGAGCGCGCTACCGCCGTGACGTAATTCCCTGTTTTAAGTCCAAACCGCCGAATGATATTGGGCGACATATACACATCGTCCGGCTGCGGAAGAAAACTGTAAATCGGGTCACGCACAAAACCATATCCCTCTCGAGTCACTTCCAAGACTCCATGACAGTCAAATAAAGTCCCCCGCCTCCCCCAGAAAGCGCAAATATCAAAAATTAACTGGTGTTTAGACCGGCTGCCACCGACCCGCAGACCGAGCGCCGCCCCCAAATCATAAAGCTTGGCCAGCGTGTTCTGCTGAAACGCATGCAGGTCAATACGCTCAGGCGCCGGAGGGGGTTCGGGCACAGGTGCCACATAACCGGCCGCAGGCACAAGGCCGGCTCCGTCCACCACGGGTTGGGGGCTTTCGCTCAGGGCGACAGCCAAGGGTGCCGCTTCAGGCACAGTGCTTGTCTCTTCAGGCATGGGATGCTTCCTTCGTTCCAGATCACAAGGTGCGCACGACGCACCTTCTCCAAGATCGGCAATTGTGACGCCAGGATTCGTTCGACCACCACATCATCGAGGCCTCGCTGGTGTCGCAGGCGGTCGCGCTGGGTGGTCGGACTGGCTGCAAGAACGATTTCATAATCCCGGGATACGTCAAATCCTGATTCATAAAGAAGGGGCACTTCAATAAAGAACAGTTTCACCTTCCCCGCACGAGACGCGGTGTCCACTGAAACCATACATCGATGACGTACTTCCGGATGAATCAACGCTTCTAGCCACCGCCGACGTTCCGGCTGGGCAAAAACTAAAGGCCGCAGTTTCACGCGGTCCACCCCGCCAGCCGCATTGAGAACCTCACGACCAAAATACTCAGCCACCCGCTCCGCCCACTCTGACTCCGCCAAAATCTCGTGCACAGCCGCATCGCAGTCAAACGCCGCAACCGCCGGATCCCCGTCCAACACCAAGGACATCAAGGAGCTTTTCCCCGTGGCTACCCCACCGGTCACACAAGCAATAATCATGTTAAAATATCAGGTGCCTGCGCTAGCCCCGGACACACTCTTAAAAAATGGATTCAGAATTCTGGCATCATGGAAAACCACAAAAAAAGGGCGGGAGCATGTCGCCCCCGCCCGATTTCATGATTCCCACGTGCGTCACGCGGATGAACCTAACGACCTAAGGTCGCTTGTTCATTTAAAGTTCATCTCTGGATCCTGGGGCAACAGCGCAGCATCTGGTCCAGCAGGAGCAGGCGGAATGGTTCCGCCCAAATCGGCGCCGGCACCAGCCCCGCGGCCAGCATTCACCTTTTGTCCAGAAGGATCAATCAAGTTCACCGTGACGAACATCATCAAGTTTTTCTTGAAGAACTGATCCGCCTTGGTGCGGAACAAACGTCCGACATAAGGAATGTCGCCAAAGATAGGCACTTTGTCCTCAATCGTCTGAACGTCTTCCCGAATCAAACCGCCCACTCCGAGGGTCATACCATCCCAAATTGTCACCGAAGTGCTCAATTTGCGGGTGGAGAAGACGGGCTGCTCAATGCGGTTCTCAGTCAGAACAATCGTCGTCGGATTGCCCAACGCGTCAGTCGAAGACGTCTGGATCGGACTGCCATAGTTGACGAATCCTTCGAATTCGACCACTTCCGGAGCCAAGGTCAGATCGATGGTATATCCGTCAGCGCCCAGAGTAGGCTCGACTTCCAGCGTCACACCCGTATTGCGAGTTTCAAAGGCCGTTGGAGTCGTCGGAGTGACTGGAAAGCCACCACCACCGCCACCACCGCCACCGAGTCCGCCGCCACCGCCGAACTGGACGCCACCACCACCAAAGTCTTGAGGAATTTCTGGTGGCTCGAATTCAGTTGGATAAATAAATTCGCGGATAACTTCCACTTTAGCGCGTTGACCGCTTCGGGTCGTGACTTGGGGAGCCGTCAACAAATCAGTGCCCTTCTTTTGGTTCAGAGCGCGCAAAACGACCTGAAACTGTGGGTCTGTGAAGACACCAGCCACTCCAAGTACCGCCGGAGTCACGCTCGCTTCCGCCGACCCTTCACCAGAACTGGTCGCAGTCAGGAGCCCGTCAATCGCATTGTTGGAAATAGCGTTGTCACCGAAACGCAAACCACCCGTCAGCAAATTGGATCCACCCACCGGAACGGCCGTATTACCCTGACCCGGAGGAACCATCGCCCAGTTGCTGCCGCCTACTGGACCCGCTCCGCGGTTACCAGCGGTACCGCCAGATCCGAAAACCCGGTCACCACCAATGTTGAAGGCGCCAATCAACCAGTCGAATCCAAATTCATCGGTGTTCTTCTGGTTCACTTCGATGAATTTCGCCGTGATGTTGATCATCTTCGAAATCTTATTCGAAATGCTCTCCACAAATTGATCAACCAGATCAAGATTGGCCGGAGTATTGCGAACGGTCAGCGTCGATGTCGCCGAACTGAAGAAGGCCGTGCCTGATTCAGGGAATTGAATACCAGCCTGCTTCAAGATTTCAATGGCCGTCGCGCGTGGCTTGATGGCCGAACCACCGCCAGGACCACCACCAGCCGTGAATGGATCATCGCCACCACCACCAGCCTCGGGAGCACCGGAACCACCCAGAGTCAGGAAGTCAGGTGGGACCCGGAAAACCTTGGTGTAAAGCTCCTGGTCCTGATCTGCAGGGGAGATAATGACCGCAAATGGCTCAACGCGGGACCGTAAACCAGCCTGATCGGCGACGGCTTTCACCGCGACTTCGAGTGGCACGTTCGACAGATTCAAACTCGCAATTTTTGGAGTCGCACCAGTCGCAGGAAGACGAAGAATAAAATTAACTCCCTTCTTGGCCGGATCAGTCGTCGCAGCGTCGAGTTCACGGCTCTTCATCCGCAAGAACTCCACCGCTTCCTCAACCGTCGCCTCTTCCAAGGCCACACTCGGAATGATCAAAGTGCGCATCTTGTCCAGAATGACCTGTGAGCCGTCCACACCACCACCACGGTCGACATCACCTAGACCACCACCCGTTCCCAAGGACGGTACCGCCGTTTCCCACTGCTCGTCCACTTCGCGCAACATCTTGGCCCGAGTGTGGTCGCGTGCAGAAAGAAGATGCTCGCTGACCCGGCGCTCCGTGCGCTCAAGCTGACGACGAGCGGCCGTATTGTACGGATCAACCGCCAAAACACGATTGAAAGCGTCCTTGGCTTTGTCGAATTCGCCGAGATCAAAATACCCCAATCCAAGATCAAGGTTCTTTTTCACCTCTTGCACATTCGACATATGCTCTTTCGAATTCGCTGGATTGAACCACTCGGGATCCTCCAAGCGCTCCAACAGTTGGGCGGCCCGGCGGCTGTCAGGCTCAATGGCCAAAACATTGTTGAGGAGCGTGCGCGCGGCATCATACTCCCCCGCTTCGCCACGCTGCTGGGCAAGCTTAATGCTCGCATCAACAAACTTGGCCGTCACGCGATCGCGCTGGTCACGGACAAGGTCCGCGTCAGGAATCAAGTCAAGCGCGGCACGGTAATGACCCAAGCCGGCTTCGTAGTCGCGCTCAGCCATGGCTTTGTCGCCGGACTGCTCCTCCTCGGCGGCCTGGGTCACGCGCTGCTGGCGGCGGATCACTTCACGCTCAGCAATGTCAACGGTGGAACTGTTTACTCCCTCACCGGCATGGCTGGTTGGTGTCGGCGCCCACGGAGTGAGAGCGGCGAGGAACGCGGCAGCGAGGCCGTGGTTCGTGAGTGAGGAATGCACTGATGGTCTCATGTGGATAATGGGGCGATGCTTAGAGGAAAGGGATTGAGTGGGCAAGAATCTTTTTAGATAACTGGGGGATTTCACTCAGAGGACTTACTGGCCTTTGGGTGGCGAGGAGAGTTTTTTCACCTGCTTGACAGGTTCAGAGGCATTCTCTGGAACATAACTGATGACAGCCTGCTCCGCGGAAATTTCCTCAACAGTGATAGTCATGCCCGCAGGCTGACGAAGTTCGAAATCCTCACCTTCCTTGGTCTCGAAGGTCTCGGCCGTGAGGGTGTAGGAAAATTTGGCTGTGTACGATGGGTTGGGAACCAATGATCCCTGCTCAAGACGAATTTTGCCAGCCCGAGGGTTCTTGGCATCCGTCATCAGCGCAACCGCGACCTGAGTTGGCGAACCAAAACGCTGAACCGTCTCGGTCTTCACTTCCGTGATCGTAAACCGACCAGGTTCGAAACGCGCACTCGGCGTGCCAATCTTCAAAAACTCGTTGCGACGTTGCTCAGCCCCGTCGGCTCCCTGTGTGATGAAAGCCACCGAACAGGTGCCGTTGTCAAATGAGTTCAACTTGATCGTCAGAGGGACTTCCACCCGCTCAACATAATACAACTTGGTCTCCCAACCAGGCTTGCTCAAACTGGAATTGGGATCTGTACCAGCCTCGAATTCATCGAGATTGGTGTAGCCATCACGATCGGGATCCTGCTCCAGGACGTCGATTGCCGTGTAATCTAGATCGTTGTCAACCAGCCAAATGTTCGTCACAGGACTGCGGAGCTTGTCACCCTCCGCATCGCGCATCCGAAAAGGCTCCGATGGTTTGTCGTTCATCACCACAAAAGGAGTCGATGAAAACAAGGGCATGTCGAGATTGATCGGCCACTGTGGAACCGCAGACACCCGCCGACTCGCCTCCGTAATGGCGTCGACCGACAATGGCTCGAGCTTCTCGCGCAGCGCCGGCTCTTCCGTCATAAAACGAGAGCCGAAGCTGCTCGCCTTGAAAATAATCCAGCCTGAGCCAAGCAAGGCCAAGACGGCACTAAAGACAAGCAAGGCGCGTTCGTAATTCTTTTGAATCCAGTTCATGGAAATGGGGCAGAAATGTGGAAACTAGTTAACTGTCTTGGAACCAGCTTTGGTATCAGCTGCCGCCACGGTAGGGTCAAGAAAGCGTATCAGATCGACCGCCATCCAGACCATGATTTTTTCACCGCCAAGGACAATATCAGAATCCTTCTTGATCTTTTCAGAACTATCGGCAGCAGGTGCTTGACCTTTAGGCGGACCATCTTTGCGCTCATTCTCAACCCGCAGACTCCGAATCGCAAAGAAATAATCCTTGCTCGCCGCCAAATGGTTCAAGACGTCTTGCACGCTGCGAGGACTGCCAGAGAAACGTACTTCCATCGGATAGCGCTTCAACACCAGCTGCTCGTCCAGAGCCGTCGGCGCTGCCGATGGCTTCTTAGCCGCCGCACGCCCAGTCGCAGGTTTCGCCGCCGTGTCGTCAGCTTTCGAGGATTCGACATCCAGCTCGGTGCGCGTGATGTCATCAATCGTGGCCACCCGGTCCGTCAACAACGTGCCCACCATCGCATTAATACCACCCAGCTGATAGAGAAGGTCAGGAACCGCCTTGGTGCTAGGCAGTTTGTCTAGGTACTTGCCAAATCCCAGATCAAATCCACTACCAGCACGGCTGTTCAACTTCGTCAACTCAGCCTGAATCTTCACCGCATTCAGCGTCTCAGTCAATTTTGATTGGAACGCATCACCTTGCGCCGCCACCTCAAGCGCTGGCTGGCTGGCCATCAAGCTTTTTTGCAAATCACTGACCGTCGCCGCAAACGCATCAACCTGCGCTCGACGCGATGTGAGATTTTTCTCGTTCGGCGTCAGTGGCTTCGCCTGCAGCGTAGCCAGTGCTTGCTGTTGGTCATCATACGCGATAGCCGCCGCCTTATTGGCATTGGAGCTCGAGTAGAGCAAATAGCCTAGACCGAGGACCCCTACACCTAGAACAGCCAGGTAAGTGGTAAGGAATGAGTTCTTTTTCAGAGAGTCCATGGGTTATTTCGAAGAAGGCTTTTTGGCGTCGACGGGAAGGGTGATCTTCCGCTTGAGAGGCAAACGCATCTCGAAAGTGGAAGCCCACGTTCCTTCGTCAGGGCTGGCAGTTTTAACATATTGCGCGATCTCAGTGTCTTCATTGAACGCAAAGAACTTGGTGTTCTTTTTAAGGTCCTCGAAGAACTCGGTGACAACCTGATTCCCTTTCGGGTTCTCGTGGTTTCGATACAATCCAAAGATGTGAATACCATCGATAACGGTTTCCGCATCGACTGGAGCCGCACCTTTTGCCGCCTTGGACGATTTTCCACCCTTGGTCGCCACTGGCGTAAACAACGGATCCTCAAAGGTCGAGGTCAGCACATCACCAGTCGTTTGCAACGCCGGGGTAGTCGGTTTCTCAGCCGCCGTCGGCTGAAACTGCGTGATCCAGATCAAATCGTTTTTCCGGAGCGAATTCAGTTCGTTAAAAAGCTCTATCCAATAGGTCCGGTCAAGAACTGCCGTTTGCAGGGCCTCCGCCCGCGCCAGCTCTTTCTTCGCTTGAAGATCAGCAGCCGCGATTTTGCCATCCCAGCCAGCCAATTCAGCCCTTGTGGCTTCCAACTCCGCCGTCTGGCGATCCAGGGCCGAAGCGGCCGATTGATTGTAAATCCAGCCGGCACTCAGCAAGCCGAGCAGACACGCCGCAGCCGTGAACAAGAAAGGCTTACGGCGTTCATTGTCGCGACGCAAAGCGACCACCGGCGGCACTAAATCCAGCTCCATCGGACAGGAAAGCGCTCCCCGCAGGGCCAAACCAACGACTTCACCCAGAGCCGCACGGTCGGCAGCCACCGCTTCAGGCGTCACTTTCGGCCCCAACTGAACATTGCGCAACGCATCGAAAAACTCGACTGGCACATTCAACTTCTCCTCGAAGAATTCCTTCACATAAGCCAGTGACGCACCACCACCAGCCAGATACACGACCTCAGGAGCACTTCCACCCTGCTGGCTTCGATACAAATTAGTCGTACGAACAATTTCCCCGTGCGTGCGAGTCAAAGCGTTCTTGATCACCTTCGACAGCGCTGCCAACTCTGGATCTTCATGGTCCGCATAACCGCTCAGCGCAACAAAACCTTGCGCTACCTTGCGGCTTTCAGCTTCAACGAAATCCACACCAAACTCCTTGGCAATCGCACTCGTCACCGAGGCGCCACCCGCATTGTTAATCGTCCGGAAAAAGAATTTTCCGCCGGGCTCGATGTACAACAGGTTAACAGTCCGCGCTCCCAAATCAATCAACAGCGCGGGCTGAGCCAGATCCGGATAGTTGAAGACAAAAGCATTGTAGAGGGCCAGTGGGGAAATGTCGACGCCTTCGGTCGTCAGCGGAAGAGATTCCACCGCACCATTGATTTCTTCCAAAAGGTCTTTTTTGACCGCGGCGATAACCACTTCGGTGTCGGCCAGCCCGCCATCCTTATTGACCCGCTGGTAGTGCCAGCAGACCTCATGGATCGGAAAAGGAATGGCCTGTTGAGCCTCGAATCCAATGACTTCGTCCATCTTGTCCGGCGCCAGCGGCGGCGGTTTGACAAACTTGCTCAGAACCGGCTGCCCGGAAATGGCGTAGCGAACGTCTTCCTTCGCGGCCTTTAACTGGCTCGCTGCACTTTTGAGGCCAGCAGCCAGTTGAGGACCACGCGCGGCGTCCAAGGACGGATCACCGCCAAGGTCAACGAGCGCATAATTGGTGAGAGTCAGGGTCCCCTTGCTGCTCGCACTGAAGCGCGCGAGCCCGAGACGTTGCGAACCCAGATTAAGGGTGAGATGCGATTTCTTGTCAGCCATGAGCGAAAAGTGCTGGTGCCGCCGAAGACGCGTAGATGATGGAACCGTGAGGATGCGCCATCCGCGCGTGAGTTCGCGTTACTTGTTGGATTGGACTTCGGCGTGATAATCGCCCCAGAGTGGTGCGAAAGGTGTCTCCATCTTGTTTTTCAGGACGCCCGCCACCGTGGGTGGAGCACTCGTGGCTTTCCACCACTC
Source organism: Verrucomicrobiales bacterium (assembly GCA_023253575.1). GTDB lineage: Bacteria > Verrucomicrobiota > Verrucomicrobiia > Verrucomicrobiales > V1-33 > CAJBME01. The sequence goes on along the minus strand of JALRGB010000334.1, from coordinate 40 downwards.
AGCACCCGGATCGGTGGGCGACTTGCCCTTCGAGGAAATA
>JALRGB010000331.1 GCA_023253575.1 Verrucomicrobiales bacterium | reverse complement strand
CCCCAGCAAAAAAGCAAGCGCACTAAATTGAAGAGATCGCAGAAACATAGGGGCGGGGCCGGACGGGCCGGAGAGGAGTATAATGGCTCCTGACCGGTTGTAAATTACACAGGCGGCGGCAACTGGCCGCGCCGTCTTGTTTTTCTGCAGCCAGATGGGGATTTTTCGGTTTATTCCAGGGCAAGCAGGCACAGCGAAGTAGTTTCCACGTTCGCGAAACCCAGATTTTTCCCGTCTTTGGTATAATCCGTGATGAAGCCGCCATCCGCTTGCTGGCGACCCAACATCTGAGTGCGCACAGCCTCCGCTTCCGGAAAGTCAAATTCCCGCCGGCGGGCCGCATGCAGCGCGAGCGCCAGCTTGTACGTCGCATATCGCCCGGCCCCCGGCACCACGACATCGGCAAAACCATGACCGTCCCACATCTTCCGCGCCGCCGCAAAATACCCCTCCGCCACCTGCCGGTCACCCTCCGCCATCGACGCCAACACCAACAGATCCGCATACGGCTCCCACCCCGGAAAAAGCTCCGGCTTGACCACCTCCGTCTTAATTACCTTCTCCCCGTCACGCCCGACCTCAATCAACTCATACCGACGAAAAGGCAGCGGCGACTTGGATTCCCCAAGCACAATCTCGATTTTCCCCGACTCCGTCACCCCATACCGGCGAATAGCCGCCCCAATCTTAGCCGACATCTCAGGATGCGACCGCTTCATCACCGCTGCCGCCAAATAATTGTCATGATACAGCCAGTAGGTCGGACTGCCACGGAACTCGGGCAATAACCCAAGCGCCGGATCAAACAAACCAACAAGAAACTCCCGCGCCCGAGCCACCTGCTCGACATAAAGCCCCACCGCCCCCACCGCCCCAGACCGAACCGATAGCGCCGCCGCCGCCGCCGCCGTAGAATAAAGAAATGATCGTCGAGTCACCATCACCCAGCGTGCACGCAGATCCTCCACGACACTACTAAAGAAACAGTAAACCGGCCGCCATCGCGCCGCGACCGGCAGCGACGCGCCGCCGCTCATGAGACAGGCTGGTCAGCCGCCTCGCCGCGGATCGACAGCAGGCTGGCGGCCAGAGCTAGGTCCTGCGCATGAGTAATTTTCAGATTAGGGGTGGTCGAGGCGACCAGCTGGACGGGACACCCCGCCGCCTGCACCACGGTGACGTCATCGGTGGGGTTTTCGCCGCGGGCGCGCGCGGCGGCACTGGCCTCCCGCAGCCATGACGTTTGGAATACCTGTGGTGTCTCCATGGCCCACAAGCCCTCGCGCTCGACGCTGCCGGTGACACAGCCCGCGGCATCCGCCCGCTTCACGGTTTCAACCACCGGATGAGCGAGCGCAGCCGCCCCCGACACGCGGGCCGCGGCCACAACCCGGCGCACATCCTCCGCGCTGACCAGCGGCCGGGCCCCGTCATGAACCGCCACCAAAACCGCCTCCGGAGACATGGCCGCCAAGCCCGAAGCCACCGAATCCGACCGCTCCGCCCCACCCGGCGCCCACCGCACCGACACCTGCATCTCCGCCGCCACTACCGCCACCCAGCCACACACCTCGTCCCAACGGTCACGACCCATCACCAAAATCACCTCGCCAAATTCACCCGATCCAGCCAGCGCCCGCACCGCACGCTCCAAGACCGAGCACCCAACCAGCGGCGCCGCCAGCTTGTCGAATCCCATGCGCCGGCTCGACCCAGCAGCCACGATCAAAGCAGATGTCATCACAGCACCATCGGACAAATTAACAACGACGCAACCCGCAGTCACCGCACAACCCGCCGCCTCATCGAAGCCAGACGCAAGACAGCGCAGGTAAAATCTGGACGCGCCGCCCAGAACAGGCTTCGGTAAGGACTGATGTCCCTTGAATCCGATCTCCTGCAAATGGGCGCCCGCGCCCGCACGGCCGCGCTCGCCCTCGCCTTGGTTCCAGCCAGTCAGAAAAATGCCATTTTGCTGGCGATGGCGGATGAATTAGAGGCGCGTGAAACCGCTATCTTGGCGGCCAATGCGTTGGACATGGAAGCGGCCGAAGCCAACGGCCTCACGTCGGCGATCAAGGATCGATTATTTCTCGATTCCAAGCGTCTGCGGGCGATGGCGGACGGCGTGCGGCAAGTGGCCTCACTACCGGATCCGGTGGGTGAGGTATTGTCCTCATGGAGTCGACCCAACGGCCTGCGGATCGAGAAAAAGCGTGTCCCTATCGGGGTGATTGGCATCATTTACGAAGCGCGGCCGAATGTGACTAGTGATGCAGCGGCGTTGTGTTTCAAGAGCGGCAATGCGACCATTTTGCGAGGCGGCAAGGAATCGGTGCACTCGAATGTGGCGATTGCGGACGCCTTGGCCGCGGGCGGCGAGCGGGCGGGCATGCCGCCGGACTGCCTTCAGCTGGTACCTACGACCGACCGTGAAGCGGTACGACTCCTGTGCGGGATGAACCAATATCTGGACCTGATTATTCCGCGGGGCGGCAAAGGGCTGATCGAAACCGTGGTCTCACTCGCTCGCATGCCCGTGATCAAACATTACGATGGCGTTTGTCATTTATACGTGGATGCCGCGGCCGACCTAGACATGGCTGTGCGTTTGATTGTCAATGGCAAAGCGCAAAAACCAAGCGCCTGCAACTCGCTCGAAACAGCATTGATCCACGAAAGCGTGGCCCAGGCCCTACTCCCCAAACTGCTGCTCAGCGTCCACACCGACGGCGCCGTACCCCGCGCCTTCGACCTCTATTACGGTATTAAAAAATCCGAAACCCTGGCAGAGGTACTTGTTAAAGCCGGTATCCCCGCCGCCCGCATCGTCCTGCGCAGCGCCGGACCGTATTTTCCGGCCTCCCGCACCGTGGCGGGCGCCGAACCCTATCCGGCCGGCGACGCCTTCAACCGGCGCGTCGAACTGCGCATCGCAGCGCCCGGCGAAACCCTGCCCGGAAGCGT
>JALRGB010000288.1 GCA_023253575.1 Verrucomicrobiales bacterium | reverse complement strand
CGTACGCAGCCACCAGACGTTGCCATTCCTTCGGGGTTCGCTTCTTCATGCCTCCCACCCTACCCGAGACAACAACCGAAGGGTAGATGGGCTGCTGAGACGCTTACTCTACGACTGGCCGGTGCCCCTCACTGGGCCTAGTGCTAACGCTCATGATCACCCCGTTCGGGACCAAGCGCGCGAATTTCGGTCATTCAGTCAAAAAAGTGGGTGTCTGCAATTGACCAATTGACCGTCCCGGCGAAGATGCTCTTGAGGGTGTTCCGAAGCAGGCCCGGCTCGGCCGCGATGGTTGTGGCTGGGCGGGTCCAGATGTCGGCGTACAGGTCTTGGCGTTTCAGGGTAGCCATGGCCCCATTTTAGCGGGTCAGCCCGAGCCCCTTTCCTGGCCATTCACTCCTGTAATCCCCTTATATTGAGCTGAATATGATTCAGCGGAGAGGGAAGGAATCGAACCCACCCCGGCGCGTTGGACGCGTCGACAACGGTTTTGAAGACCGCGGCAGCCACCAGGCACACATCACTCTCCGTGGAGGATGAGTTTGACCATCGTCGGGGCCGGGCACAAGTAGAAATCGTTGGCTCGTGGATCGCCCGCGTTGCCGCATAAATAAAGACACCGAAGGGAAAAGTGAGGCGTTGGCAGATGAGGCTCATGGCCTCAAAAGGCTGGGCCCCGGCGGACCTGCGCGTGGCCGCATCACTCAAATACATCGGTGCGCCAGCGAAAGCATGCGCCATAAAAACTAAAAAAGAGGAGGGGAGGTGACCATTGGCCCGACAAGAAATGAAACTGGCGACGCTTATGACGTGGGGGCCGACTGCTTGGAAACTAGCGGTCGACCGGAGCCCCCCCTTGATTTATGAGACACTCCATGCGCGTTTTGACTTTTGTCACCACCGGCCTACTGACTGCGATGACTGCGATGGCGGATTCATCGGTGGGCACGTGGCGAGTGGAATGGGGTCAGGCGTGGAAGGTGCGTGGCGACTTGGCCAAAGGCCGTGATTTGAGCGGAGCTGCGAGTTTTGGCGGGGACAAGGCACTGGTGATCAGCGATGAGACGAGGGCGGCGCAGGAAGTTTCCATTGATCGGGCCGCGCGCACGCTCACGGCGGGAAAACAGGTACCGCTCTTGCCCGGCGCCGGGCCGGAGCTTGATTTAGAAGGAGTAGCGGCCTTGATCGAACCGCGAGCCTATTTTCTGGTTGGATCGCAAGCTCTGTCGAGAAAAGGCGGGGTTTTGGAGCCGGACCGGGGCTGGCTTTTCCGGCTACCGGTGGATGAGGCCGGGGCTCCTGATGCCGGGGCGGTAACGAAGATTGATCTGCGCGCGGTTTTGGCCGCCGACGCTGAGCTCAAACCATTCGTGGACAAAACAGCGGACGAGAACGGTTTAGACATCGAAGGCTTGGCCGGGCGTGAGGGTGTGCTTTTTCTTGGATTGCGAGCTCCGGTGCGCGACGGAGAGGCGACCATTCTCTCCATGAAGGTGGATGCCTTATGGGGCGGCCAGGCGGCCTCAGGGAGCGACCAGGCGGCCTCAGGGAGCGGCCGGGCCACTGTGACGCACCATCGGATCGCTTTGGGTGAGGGACGCGGCATTCGCGATCTGACGGCTCTGGCCGATGACGCGGGATTTCTGATTTTGGCCGGACCTTCTGGCGGCGGAGGAGGAGGAAAAAAGTCGGCTTTGGGAGAAGCGTATGAATTCTGGCACTGGCCGGGCCCGGGTTCACCGGCGGTGCAACTGGGCCCGCTGGGGCCGGCGGCCAGCTCGGAGCAGGCCAAAGCGGAGGGCCTGTTGATCCTCAGCCAGTCCAGCACTCATATTGAGGGCATTGTTTTCCATGATGGCCCGAAGAATGGCGCCCCCCATGGTTTTCGTCTCAGCCCCCCGACGCCCCGATGAGAGCCCGTCAATTAATTCTGGTACGCCACGCTAAGGCCGGGTGGGGACATGAGATCGCCACGGATTTTGACCGGGAGCTCACGCCCTCGGGGTGCCGAGACGCAGCGGCCCTAGGCATGCGCCTTCTCCCGCTTATTCCCCGTCCTGAGGCAGTAGTGACCAGCCCGGCGCCGCGAGCCCTGACCACCGCCACACTGCTCAGCGCGGCCTGGCCGGATGCGCCGCCCCTCACGATCGAAGCTGATTTGTATGACGCCCCGCTGGGCGGCCCGGCTGCCTGCCTGAGCGACTTCGACGATGCTTGGAACACAGTGATTCTGGTGGGGCATAATCCATCGATCAGTCATTGTGCGGACTGGCTGATCGGCGAACCGACCGTCCTCGAACTTCCGACGGCCGGGGTGGTTTTGCTCAAACTCACATGTCCACACTGGCATGATGTGGCGCCGGGGTGTGCGCAACTGCAATCGTTGGCGGCTCTAGAGGCGCTGGCTTCAGCTGTCGGCCCGCAGGCAAGCACTTCGGTCATGACTCCGCCGAGAGGTCCGTGATCAAGGAACTGACCGGACCGGTGCGCTCAAGCCATCTTTGTTTGATCATCCCTCTTTCTACTCTGGCTGCGGAGACTTCTTTCGCTTAGGCTTCACTTCTCATGCCCCGCCTGGTTAAACGTTTGCTCTTCTTTCTGGTACTGCCTGGAGTCCTCCTGAGCGGTGCTGTCGTGATCGCG
>JALRGB010000030.1 GCA_023253575.1 Verrucomicrobiales bacterium | reverse complement strand
GTCGAGTTCCGGCAATTTTTTACCGCCGGCGATGACGATAGGCACCGGGCAGCAGCTAGTCACGGTATCGAATTCCTTCTCGGTATAGTAACATTTCACGAGGTGGCATCCCAATTCCGCCATGATGCGGGTGGCGAGGCGGAAGTATTGGGCGGTCCGGGCCATGCTGCGACCGACGGCGGTCACGCCCATGACGGCGATGCCGTAGCGATTGGCCTGATCGATCAGATCAGTCAAGTTTTTCAACGTCTGGCGTTCATACTGGCCGCCGATGAAGACTTGGACAGCGAGGACGCTGGCGTTGAGGCGCAGGGCTTCCTCGATGCTGCAGGCGAGGCTTTCATTGGAAAGCGGCTCGTAACCGGGGCGTCCGAGTTTCAGGGTGCGGCCGTCGCTGAGCGTCCCTTCCCATTCTTCCATCGGACTGATCATGCTCGTCCCGCCGGAGGCGCGCAGCGCGATCGCTTTTTGCGTGCTAGCAGGCACCACGGAACGTTGAATGCCACGGGTGAGCATGAGACAGTCGACATACGGCTCGAGCGGAAGGATCGTTTGATCCACGCGCTCGAGGCCTGTCGTTGGCCCTTGGAAATATCCATGATCGAAAGCCAGCATCAACGTGCGGCCGTCCTTCGGGTTAAAAACGCGACTGAGGCGGTTTTTTAGACCCCAATCGTACTGGTGCGATCCTTTGAGAAAAAACCCGGGGGTCTCTTGAGGGACACTGGTGAAAAATTCTTTGGTTTTTTCGGAGGATTTGCCGTCGAGGTCAGCCATGATGATGATGCGGTTGCGGTTGGAATGATGATGGAAAAATAACCCCTTCCAGCCGCCAAAACGACGGCCCGATCGGGTCTGCTGTCTTGTGGCCTGTCGCAGCCCCGGACGCAACCCGAAAGTAGCGCGACCTGACCAGATCCGCTGCACTATTCACGTCTTAATGGCACCCTGACACGCGCGCCACTCCCCTCGGCCTCCAGATGTGAAACTGCCTTCAGATTGATGCTTTTTTCAAAAAGTTCCAAGAGCGGGCACTACTTCCGGACGCACATGGAAAAACCGGAACTGAACGGCAGGATTGGCGCGGAAGAAATAACTATGCTGGATTCTACCATCCGGGAGCCAGATTTGTTTTTCAGCACTGACGAGCGCGGAACGGTTCCAATGAACGAGGTCAGCAGCCTCCTCGAGTGCGATCCGAACATCCGTAAAGGCGCGACGAGATGACCAGCGGACCTCATACCCCTCTGGTACCGGAACGATGTCAAACTCCGGAGCCAGACTGTCGCTGCGGGTTGGATCGCTCGAGAACACATACTCAAGGAGATTCGATTTCCCATCGGCATCGGAGTCGAGCGACGCCAAATCGGATCCGGGGTGGCCCGGGAAATAGCGGTCGCACCACGCAGCGAAGCTCAGGGATGTTTCGGGGCCTCCCTGTGACAGCCATAGGACGGAGGTCTCACCTGACGACGAGATTTCATATTGCAAAGAATTGGGCGCCAGCGAGAGGCGTAACGCAGCGACCTCAGGTCCAGCCGGAGCTTCGCCCATTGGGGTCACCGTCAGCGAATGAACGGCCTCTCCCGGGGCAAATTGGAGAACGGCCGGAAGCGCTTGAAAGTTCACCCCACTGATCAGCGAACCGCCTGAGACTAATGGAACCTCGATGGCCTGATCGAGCCTCCCCGTGCGGCTGACCCGGACCAAGCCAGAGAGCCCTGCCGGCGAATGCAGGTGGCGAACGGTCTGGATGGCGAGGGCCGTCGGACTCAGCAAGGTCAGGTCGACACTAGAACCACCCGCACTGACGCCGGTCACAGGCAGAGTCGTCACCGCCACCGTGAAGGCATCGCCGCTTCGACCCGACACAGGAACCAGATCCAAAACCGCCTCTTTTACACCTCGGGCCAGCGCCACACGGCGGACCCCACCGGTTCCGATCGCTCCACTAATCCGGTAATCCACATCCACGTGAGCCTCTCCTCCCAAACTCAAAGGCACCTCAATGGCCGCATCGGCATTCCCGCTTCGACGCACCACGAGCCGGCGCGCCCCCGAAGGCGAAGGGAGAACGCTCTCTACTACCGCCAGCACAACAGCCGTATCATACCGCGGACCACCGAGCTGCAAGCTTCCCTCACCAATCAGACGAGGCAGATCACTGCTGCCAAAACTCACGCCCTCGAGAGTGATCGTCTGGTCCGCGACAGCGCCCGTTCCGTCATAATTCAACTCCAGCCGAGTATCGACCCGCGGTTTGTTATCAGGACCGCGGGTGACCATCGTCACGACCTTCAAATATTGAGACGGCAGACCACTCATCCCGGCGAAAATTCCGGCGAGATCAATCGTGTCGCCATCGATCGCCGCAAAATCTACAATCACATCATGACTGCGGGTCTTGGAAAAACGAAAGCGGTCGGCACTCCCCTTTCCGGCCAACCGGTTGCGGCCCGTGCCACCGGATAGAATATCTGACTGGTTGCCGCCCGCGACATCGTCATCACCCTCGCCCCCGCTGAGCGAATTGCGCACGCCGTCGGCGCCCGTGATTTTCACTGGCAAGACGGCGCTCCGATAATTCCAGACCCGCATCCGCTGCCAGCGGGACAGCTGATAGTCTTCGATCAAGCCCTGGTTTTCGGGAGTCACTTCCCTATTGTAAATCAGCACTTCACGCACGGCTCCCTTGAGGAAATTCTCGGCACCTAACGAGCTCAACGGCTGGCGGGCGCCGATCGTGGTGAAGGTCGAAAGCGGGGCTCCCTCGTCCGATTGCGAAACAAAGCTTCCCTCGTCCGGAAGGCGCAACGTAGAAAAATCGATTCCACTGTGGAGCGTGAGTTGCACGGCTTCGCCGATGTCAGCGACCGGCCCAGCGATCGCACGGCCGTTCTGTTGCACGCTCAGGGAACGCCCGTGATGGCCGTCATCCGGCCCGCCAATGCTGACCTCCATGTCGGTGCTGCTGAAAAGCGTCTGCCGAGCGTTCGTCTCGCCATCGAGCTCGAAGGCCATAAAAAAGGTGGATGCTCCCAATCGCAGTTCACGGTCATCCACATAGAGGAATTGGGAATCATGGAAACCAACACGTTCTGGGCGGGTCGCCTGCGGCCGGGCGCCCGCCTCTGGCTGGTAGCCGTCACGCCGGTTTGCCGACCGGTCGGACCATTCCTCGACCGGTCCGTTTTGTGCGAAGGAGCCCGCATCCAGCCACACATCAGGGGCGTCTTTCGATCCCCGACCGGGTGAAAAGGCCTCTACTTGCAGCACTCGGACCACCGCGGGCAACGACGAGGAGTGCAGATCCCTGAGACTCAGCCGCAGACTCGCCTTCTGGAAACCCGCCGCCACTTCCACCGACAGCCTGCCTTCGAGCACGTCCGCATAAGAAAACTCGGTCCCGGCAACCAGCGGTCTGGTTCCCAGATGCCAAGTAAGCCCGTCGACCTGGTCGAGCAAGGCTAGCCGTACATTGGCCGCAGGTGTGTCGGTATCGACCACGGGTAAATAAATGCCGGCGCTGCCGCCCGCGGTCACCACCAGCAACGAATCCTGGAGCAGAGGCACTGTATTAGCGACGCGAGGGTCGGTGCTGATAAGGAATTCCTTGAGATTCGTAAACCCATCACCATCAATATCCTGAGCGGCATCCTGATGTGAAAGCGGATTGAAGCCATAGAGAGATTCCCACCAATCGGAAATACCATCGAGGTCGGTATCCGGCAGTGGCACAGCCGCCTTGAAGTCGAGTCGCCGTTCCTCGCCCCGGCGGGAAAATCCAGTGACCACCTGAGCGGCCTCGTTGGGGTCCAACAACTCAGCGGCATATCCATCAACGGTGACCTCTTGGATCGTGTAGGTCAGAGGATATCGGCTGACAGCCAGCGTGGTCGACCGGCGGTCGGCGGGCGGAATGGTTTCCTGAGCAATGGAAATCCGGTAGGAAAACAAACCGCCGGGGCCCACAGGCTGCAACGGAATGTTCAGTGGGATGACATGATTGGGATCTAGCGAGTTGACCAACTTGACACGCAAAGTGCCGCTGAAGAGCTGATATCGCCCCCCGGCGCCCGACTTGAACACTTTACCATAGACGACCAATGGGGGCTCGGAATGTGAGGTGGCTGCGGAGAGGCCAACGCCGCACCACTGCATCAAGCAGGCGAAGAGCAAAATCGACAAATAACGGAAATTCATGAGAAAAAGGAGATTCCGGGTGAAGGGATAAAAAGTGTGGCTCGGAGTCAGGGATTAGGAAATGCCGGGACCGGTTGGGGGGCCGCGGGCGGCGGCAGCGGGGCCAGCGCCGAAAGGCGTTCATCAAACCGTTGCACGCTGGCCGCGGCCACGATGTCGCTCATCAATCGCTGACCGGCCTCGCTGCGGCGCTGCTCAAGCAGGGACCGCTCCAAGCGCGGTCTCGCTTCGTCAAAACTCTGCACGCGGGCGGCCCGCCGCTCGATCACGCGCACCAAAAACAAGCCGCTGGCATTGGCCATCACCTCGCTCAGATCCCCAGGCTGCGGGAGCGAGGCGGCCGTCTCCAAGACCGCGGCCCGCCAAGGATCCGTGGACGGCCCGCTGTCCAGCCAGCCGAGATCCCCGCCCTTGAGTCGAGAAGCCGCATGTTCCGTATTGCCCGCCGCCAACTCGCCAAAGCCGGAGGCAACCGGAAAGGCCGCCGGATCAGCCAGTATCTGGCGGCGAATTTCCTCCAACCGCGGCCGATAACGAGCCACCAGCGGAGCCTGACCGCGAGTATTAAACCAAAGCACCGCCACCCGGGTGCTCTCCGGCTGGCCAATGGCCTCCCCAGACCGCGCCTCGTACGCCGCACGCACCTCGGCCTCGGTCACCGTCAGCGCATCCAGATGCGGCTGCCAACGAGTTTCACGCAAACGAGCGATTAGTAAGGCCTCGATTTGTTCCACCACCACCGGATCCTGGTCCAGACCCGCCTGTCGCGCCGCCTGCGCCAGTGCCGATCGCTCAATCAAACGCGACAAAACTCCCGCCCGCACCTCCGGCGTGTCAGCCGCCGGACGGCGGTTCTCCCACCAGTGACGAAAAGCAGCCTCCGTCACCGGACGACCGTCAACCACCGCCAATACCCCAGCAGGCGCGGCGGACGCGGTAGTCGCAGTTGCAGACGCAGCAGCCGTTACCGCAGCGGAATCAGCTGGTCCCACGGCAGAAAAGGCAGGCGCAACACCGGACTCCCGCCGACAGGAAGCCGCCGCGCCGAGCGCGAACACCCCAGCCAGAGCGAAAGACCGCAGAGGTCGAATGAAGGACAAGCGGGACATGAGGGTTACATTCCCTGATTGGATAATGTCTCGAACTGGAGTTTGATGTCCGTGACCGTATCGATAAACCGCTGGAGGCCGGCACTGGCGTCCCCGCTGAGAGTGGCTCCCGGAATAATCAACAGCCAGCGAGTATTCCACACGGATCGACCGTACAACATCCCCGCACCTTCGGACCGGCGACTGTCGAAGTACGATTCATCCGAATCCGCCGGGGCACTACCGCCGAGGGGAAAAGCGCGAAAGTCCCCCAGCCGTATGCGCTCGGCAAAGGAGCCGTCGAGGCTATCAATGGCAGGCAAATAAGAAGGATCCGCGAGATTGGCGGCATTCATCGGAAACGGGATCGGAATGCGTTGATTGACGATGTTCCAACTGCGGATGGCCGGCAGCGCGCCGTCGGAGACGCGCAGCACATCGGCTCCGGCGGGCACCAAGTAAATCCGCGGGGCGCTGGCCAGCTGTTGGCTGCCATCGAGCGAGACATCGTACCCATCGAACCACACCGCGTGAGAGCGAATCTTGGTGGCGAAGTTCGAGACGCTGTACGCATGGTCGCCGGCACCGAGCAGATTACCGAAGACATTTCGACCCACGTTGATCTGAGTGGAGAAATCAATGACTAGTCCAGGTTGGGGACCGGCGGCCGGATCGGCGAACGGCCGGCAATACTGGCGGAACTCTGGCACCGCGTGGAGATCGTCGACCCGAGATCCCGCGAGCGCCGCCTTCCAGTTGGCCTGAGACGCGCTGTCGGTGCGGTTGCTGATGCGCATCATTTCGGTGCGCAGCGAGAGGCGCCCGGTCTCGCGCTGCGGATTATTCAGCCCGAGCTGGCCCTTGAGCGAATCGTAGTTACCCATCAATCGAGCCAGCACCGAAGCCACGCCGCTGCCGCCGGCTTGAGGCACACCGTCCACCCACAGACCGAGTTGGCGGGTTTTGACAATCTCCTCGAGCAAACTGGTGACGGCCGCCGGATGGCCATCGGAAAGACTGGTCTCGTAATCGTAAGCCCGAGCCGCCAGCCACGTGTAACGCAACGCGTTGTCCAGGGCACTCTGGTATTTGCGATTTGCCTCGTTGCGGCTCACACGGGTCACCAGATCGGAATAGCGGTTCCTCTGAGCCTTGGAGGCAATCATCATGTTGAGCGCCGTGCGTTCGTTTTGAAGCCGCAAGGCCGCAGATTCCACGGTCCGCACCCGCCCTGCCGCCCTGTGCATGTTGAGCAAGGGCCCGCTGATCGCGAGGCGCTTGATTTCCTCATCCTTCAGCTCGCTGGACAGCTCTTTCAGCAGATTCAGAAATTCGCTGTAACGGGCGATCGTCTCCTTGCCGCCCGCTTCGGAAAACTCTGTGATTTTCAGGGTGAGCTCGTTCAGACGGGCCAGACTTTCGAACGTAATCGCTGTTGCTCTGACAACGGTCACCGCGGTGTTGGCTCCAACTTGGATCCCTGATCGGACAACGGACAACGCATCGAGTCCATTAAAAATGCCAATACTCAGAGGAACCGCCTTCTCGCCGACGTCTGCAGCCTTATGAAACTTCTCAGCCACCACGTCGAGTGACTTCGCGAATTCTTCAAAGGCATAATTGGTTGTTTGCAGCGTCGTTTTCAGCCCCTGATAATAATTAGCGAATTTTTCTTCCTCCTTCAGTCCTTCCATTTTGTATTCGACGAAAGCGGTCAGGATCTGCAGGCTTTTGACATAGTCGCCATACGCTTCGACGGCCATGTCGAGTTCGATCTGGGCGTTGAGCATATCGTTGAGAGCTCGCTGCACCTCGCCGGTCGCCGCTCGCACCCCCCACTCCGGCGGAGCGGTGAAGGCATAGTCCGAGATCTCCGAAAAGGGAAGCCCAGTGACCAACAGAGTGTCTCCCTCATGCACCAGCTTGCCCGGATCGGAACTCAGAATCGTATGGCCAAAATGTTCACTGATGAAAAAATCATCAAACAATTTCTGATTCTGATCAGCCCCGACATCGAGCCCATACCCTGTATTTGGCCTAAAACCAATGGCTTGAAAATCAAGGGAGTTACCTATCGTTTGGATGGCATCGACTCTTGCCTGATAAACCAAGGGAGAAGGTTTGTGAGGGGTAATTTTTTCGACGTCGGTCTGGTCGATGTACATGTAAGTCAGTAAGTCTGGACCTGTATAACCTTCTTTGAACATCTTGCCGGCGCCGATATTACCGGCGTAGGGAGTCCCGAGCATTTCAATGAGGCGGTTGCGGTAATCCAGATCCTGCATCAACGCCTGACGCTGGAGCTCGGCCGTGTTGCTGGAAATGTGGCGCAACTGCTGGTCGGCGCGGATGGCGTTGTCCTGGGCCACACGGGCATTGGCGGCCGCCTTGACCGCGAGATCATAGATTTGCTCAAAATGACTGCGCTGCTCCCAGTTCACTCCGTCAAAAAGTGGATTCACGCCAAAAGTCAGCGCGTCGGAATCCAGACCGAGTGGATTCGCCCCTTGATTCACGTTGTCGAGTGTCTGTTGAATCTCGCTCAGCGTCAGGGCCAGCGCGGAGAGTTCCGCGCGGTTACCTAGGCGATCGATACGATCCAGCCCTTCAGCGGGCTGGCCGTTGGATTCCGTAGCCCTGACCGGCAAGATGGCATTGCCGGTCATCCAGTCGAACAAGGCTCCCTGGCCCGCGCGGGCCGACCACTCCGACACGCCCCACGCACGGGCGGGATCAGCATGGTCAGTATATCCCTGCCATTGGCCAGCCGGATCTGCCACATAAGCGTCGCGGTACGTCGCATTGATAATCTCAAGGCCAGCGCGCGCCTTAGAACCGGCAATGCGGGCAAAAGATTTCTCGTCGAGGTAATCGGTGGGAATGACGTTGCCCAGCAGCGAATACAGTTCGCTGCGCGCCTGCCACGAGAATCCGCTGCGCTGCAAGAGTCCGTAGTGCATTTTACTGGAGGAGAGAAATTGCCCCCAGGCGTCGCCGTGTCCCATCGGGTAGAGCAGGGCGGCATCGGATTCGTTGATCAGACCGTCCAGATTGGCATCCTGGATGTGGTAATTGACGTTGTAGGCGGCCTCACCCGCTCCTTTGAAATAATTCCAGAACAGACGATTTTGAACTGGGGCGGCTTTGACGAAGTCGGTGCCGCGAAGGAGGGCCAGTTCTTCCTGCAGCAGCGTGGGCATCTGGTTTTCAAAAGCGAACAATCGTGACCGGACCGAGAACAACCCTTCGAGCGATTCAATGGGATTGCCGCTTTCATCGGAAAGCGGAATGATGGAAGTCTGGGCGTCGGCATAAGCCTCGCTGCCGAGCAGTTCGTACAGGGCGGACAGACGGGTGGCCGCCAACAGGATAGCTTGGTCCGTGCCGGCCGAGGAGCGGTCGCGAGTCAAGTCTTCGGCGCGCTGGAGCACGGTTTCATACAATTGAATGAGTCCGACGTTTTCAATGGCGTCCTTGGCGCCGTTGAGAGCCACTGGCCCGAGATAAGGCGGACCGGCCTGCTGAAGCATGCTGCTATAGGTGGCCGGGCTATCGCCATTAAAGCTGGCGG
>JALRGB010000772.1 GCA_023253575.1 Verrucomicrobiales bacterium | reverse complement strand
CTCCGGATGCGCCGGAATCAGCGCGGGCCTTGGTTTTTCTGCGCGAGAATGCCGCCTTGGGCGAGATGCCGGCGCTGGCCGCATTGAGTCAGGTCCTCTTAAATACCAACGGATTCCTTTACATCGAATGAGTGCCACGTTTTGTTCCCGCCGCCATTTCATGCGAGCCAGCGCCTTCAATCTTGGGCGCGCTGTGGCGTTGCCGTGGCTCCTCAATCAGGACGGGCTGCTCGCCGCCCCCGTGCGCCCGGAATTGCAGCCGACCAGCTTCGATCTGAACCCACGCCAGCCCAAACAGCCGGCCCGCGCCCGGGCCATGATTTCTCTCTTCATGATCGGTGGTCCTAGCCACATGGACCTTTTTGATCCCAAACCCGCACTGACTCAATACCATCTTCAGAAGTTCCCTGGTGAGGTGAAATATGACAATGCTGCCGAGGCCTCCAACAAAGTATTTGGCAGTCCGTGGAAATTCTCTCCGCAGGGGCAGTGTGGCATGGAACTCAGTGAGCTGCTGCCGCACCTTGGAAGCATTGCTGATGATGTTTGTTTGATACGGTCGATGCATACGGACGTGAATAATCACGGTCAGTCGATGTACGCGCTGCAGACGGGTCGGGCCACGCCGGGGCGGCCGACCCTCGGGTCATGGCTAACCTACGGCCTCGGCGCCGAAACGCAGGAACTGCCGGCCTACGTCGCACTGACCCACCCATCCGGCATGCCTCTGATGCACGGAGAAAATTGGACAAGTGGCTGGCTTCCGAGCGTGTTCCAAGGGACGCATATCCGCCCTACTGAGCCCAGAATCTTAAATCTCGATCCGCCGGAACATTTGGCCGGAGCCCATCAGGCTAGCCAGCTCGAGTTGCTGCGGAAGCTGAATCAGGAGCACGCCGATGACCATCCCGGAAACCATGACCTGAATGCTCGGCTCGCCAGCTACGAGCGCGCCGCTCACATGCAGACGGCCGCCCGGGAGGCTCTCGACGTCAGTAATGAGCCGGATTATATCAAATCTCTCTACGGCATTGATAAAGAAGTTACTCGCGATTATGGAACGCGCTGCCTGATCGCCCGGCGGCTCGTCGAGAGGGGGGTGCGTTTTGTCCAAGTCTTTAATGTCGGCCAGTCGTGGGATCAGCATGGCGCAATGGTTTCCGCCCTACCTGCCTTGTGCGCGGCCACCGATCAACCTACCGCCGCTCTCGTCAAGGATTTGAAGCAGCGCGGCCTGCTTGATTCTACTGTGGTTCACTGGGGCGGGGAAATGGGGCGTTTGCCTGTGCTGCAAAATGATGGTGGGCCGGAAAAATGGGGGCGCGATCATAACACGCACGGCTTTTCCATGTGGATGGCTGGCGGTGGGTTTCGCGGCGGCCACGTCCATGGCGCCACCGACGAATGGGGGCACCACGCCGTCATCGACCGCGTCAGCCACAGCGATTACCACGCCACCCTGCTTCATCAGTTTGGTATCGAACACGAATCCCTCACTTACAAACGCAACGGTCTGGCCGCCAGCCTGACCGACGGCCAGTCGGCCCGCCTCGTGAGCGAATTACTCGGCTAGTCGCTCTGCGTCCGCGTCACGTAGGGGCGTTCCTCTTTGGACTCGAGGCCCCGCCACACCGATGGTGGCTTTTCCAAATTCACCCGCGGGGTGAGTGATGAATCATTCCTCAAATTCGCTTATTCCATTGATAATGAATAACTTGAAGTATTTTTAATTTATCATCCCTGCTTACAGGATTATTGTTGCAGTGGAGCGGGCCAATTGAGATGGCGGTGGAGGAAGTCGAAGGTGCCTTCGCCATTGATGCAATGCCCCCCGGAAAAAACTTCGAGCGTCGTTCGATCGCCGAGGCCAAATTGGTCGTAGAGCCATTGCACTTTGGCGAACTCACTGGCGACTTCGGAACTGAGGGCCACCGAGTCGTGCTGCCCCCGTTCGACCATGAACGGGCGGGGTATCATCAGAAACGCCAGCTCGGCATGGCTGAAAGTCCCGCCCATATTGAAATGAGGGAACTCCCACTGACCGGTGAACATGTAGCCCATGGCCTCGGTGCCGGCGACCATGCGGGTCCATTGATTGAAATTGGCGCAGCAGATGGACAAGGCGTATCCTTCGACGGTTGGTGGGACGAACATGGCGGTTGTCCCTCCGTAGCTGATTCCGTAAAAACCGATGCGGCTAGCATCCACCTCCGGTCGGGACGACAACCACGTGAGCCATTGTTCGTGCTGGGCGGTGATCAGTGAGTAAAGGGAAGCCCCGATGGTGTTGGCTTTGCGGTGGAGCTGACGGAATCTTTCGCCATGGCGGTAGAGATTGTGCGGCGCAAAGGTGATGAATCCGCGGTCGGCAAGCCGGGCCGCGAAGTCGCTGGCTCCGACCCACTTTCCAGGCTCAATGGTTTCGGCCGGGACGTTCTCGAGCCCGTGCTGGCAAACGACGACCGGTCGACGCTCGCCTGGCTGCATCAGGGAGCAGGATAAGATGCGCCTTCGGAGGACCAATTGGCTCCATCAGTAGGCCCTCGGCGTGAAATCCAGGCAGCACCGTCCAACGGACTTGCCAGATCGATCCACCGGTAAAATTTCCGGCCAGCGCTGGATTATCGTCGTCGCCAAAACGTTCCATGACCACGGGACGGACCCGCTCGTCCACCAATCCGAGCATCGTACCCAGCCGCCGGCGCGGTTCGGCGGCAGAGGCGACCAAGGCCTGAGCTGAGGTGGTGTCGAGACGCCAGCGTTCGGCGCGGCGGCCCGGAGCTTGGGCGATCATGCGTTCAATGAAGCGGTGAGCCCCGACTTGCATGCGTTCTGACCAGTCTTCGCCCGGGGGTAGAGCGGTGGTTTGATCGAGCGACTGTCCCGGCATTGAGCCCACGCCAACGAGTAATCCCATCACAACGCAGAAGACCGAATGAAGACGAGATGGCATCATGGGGTCACCCTAACGGCGACCCCGCCCGCGGTGAAAGAAAAATCAGGCGCATGGAATGCAGGAGGGCTTCCACTGATAGCTTGACCTGCAGAGCGCCTTCTGCTGATGTCTCTTGCGTCCTGTAAAATTGCTAGGGTGCCTTTTCCGCAGTAAAAAAATGGACGAAGGGCGCTCGATGGTTTCTGGCCCAACTCCACAACTCGCTCGCCCTCACATGATGATATCACGATTTTTTCCGACCTGCCTGATCCTGTGCTGCTGCGCTGGTCCGGTGGCCATGGCCGCTCCGGAGTCAACACCATCGAAATCAAGTGGGGATACGGTGTCGGCGGCCTCGCCAAAGGCCGCGGGTGAGCCCCGGGCGGAGGAGGGGTTTGAGCGGATTTTTGACGGCCAGTCGTTGTCTGGCTGGAACGCGCTCGACATGACTTATTGGTCAGTGCGCGATGGCGCCATTACCGGGCAATCGACGGCGGATCATCCCTGCCGCTCGAACCAATTTATGGTGTGGCAGGGTGGGGAGGTGACTGACTTCGAGCTCAAGCTCCATTTCCGCGCGGCAGGCAATGGATGCAATTCTGGGGTGCAATTCCGCAGTGTTTTCAAACCGGACGGTTTGGCGGTCGGTTATCAGGCGGATATTTATCAAGACGGACCTTATCTGGGCGGCGTTTGCGACGAACTGCACACTCGCACCGGCGGGGAACTGCTGACCGCCAATGGCAAAAAAACAGTCATCGATGCAGCCGGGCGCCGCACGGCCACTGACCTCGGAGCGACGGCCACTTTGAAACCGGCCGGGGAATGGAACGAGTATCACATCACAGCTCGCGGACAGCATATTACTTTAAGCATCAATGGAGTAGTTTGTTCAGAATTGACCGACGAAGAGGCCGGTCACTTTGATCTCAAGGGGGCGCTCGGTTTGCAACTGCGCTCTGGCGAGCCGATGACGGTTCAATTCAAAGACATCATGCTGAAGAAGCTGTAATGGCCGCGGCTCACTATTGCCGATCTGACCGCCCGGATCCGCGCCTTTGTCGAGGCGCGCGACTGCAAGCCATTTCATCATCCAAAAGAAATGGCCGTGGCGCTGACGGCGAAAGCGGGAGAATTGCTGCAGCCATATGAATTCTGAATCATCCGTCCCTCCGGGGCCCGACGGAGTGCCTCATCGGCGCCGGGTGCGCTATTCTGGAAAAAACCCGCGGCGGTTCGACCAGAAATACAAGGAGCTGGATCCGACCCGCGATCCCGCGACGTTTGCCAAAGTCGTCGCATCAGGTAAAACGCCGGCGGGCAGTCACATCCCGATCATGGTGAGCGAAATCGTGGGCATCCTGCGGCTGCAGCCCGGTGACATCGTGGTCGACGCCACCCTCGGCCATGGCGGTCATACCCGGGAGCTGCTGGCCGCCGTGCAGCCGGGCGGACGGCTCATCGCCACCGATCAGGACCCGGTCGAACTGCCCCGCACCGAGGCCCGCCTGCGAGCTCTCGTGGCTGAACGCGGGTGGCCGGACGACAGCCTCGCGATTCATCGATCTAATTTCGCCGGGCTGCCCAAGATACTGGCTGCCGCCGGCCACTATGACGGGGTCGACGGATTGCTGGCCGACCTCGGGTGCTCATCGATGCAATTCGACAATCCGGCGCGCGGGTTTTCGTTTAAACATGACGGGCCTCTGGATATGCGCATGAACCCGCAGCGCGGCCAGCCTGCGCGTGCGTGGCTCGCTTCCGTGTCGCCGGAGGCGTTGGCCCGCGTTTTGGAAGAAAATGCGGATGAGCCGGAGGCTGGGGCCTTGGCGGCGGCGCTGGCTGGGCGTGATTTCCCCACGACTACCGCTCTGGTGAACGCCATTCGCCGGCGTCTCACTGATCCCGAGGAAGCCGAAGCCTGCACTCGCCGTGTGTTTCAAGCGGTGCGCATTGCCGTGAATGATGAATTTAGCGCGCTCGATAACCTGCTGCGCGTGCTGCCTGCTTGTGTGAAATCCGGCGGCCGCATTGCCATGCTGAGTTTTCACTCCGGCGAAGACCGGCGGGTGAAACACGCTTTTGCTGCCGGCCAGCGCGACGGCATTTATGCTGCCGTCACCGAAGATTTGTTGCGCCCAAGCGCTGACGAACGCCGCGCCAATCCGCGCGCCTCCAGTGCTCGCTTACGCTGGGCTGTGCGCGCGTGATCGCCCCATGGAGGGAGGTATGTCGCGTCGCCACCCAATGAAGTCGGGCGCGTGGGTAGCGCTAGCGGGTGATGCCGTTGTGTTTGACGAACCAGGCTGGATTGAGGGCAGCCAGTGGTTCGCGGAGTTTATCGATTTCCTCGGCTGGGCCGTGGAATTCGAGGCGGGTCAGGTCTGAGATTTTGAGCATGGCGTCGAGGATGGGACCGACGTTGGCTAGATGGGCCTGCACGCCTTCGGCGCCGAGGTAGCCTTCGCGGCAGAAGACCTCATCGCCATTGATGGTGAATTCGTAAAAGAGGCAGGCTGGTTCGGGCTGAGTGGCGGCGACGAATTCGGTGAGCAGGGATCGGGCCGAGTCCATGTGTCCAGTGTGGACTTTGAAATACGGATGGATGGTGACGACGTTGGCTGGATAGTTCATGGAAATGGAGTGTGATGTCGGCCGGGACGTGGGGCGTGGAGTGGCTGGGAATGGCCGGTGGCGGAGTGCCGGCGAGCTTTCTTGTAGGAGGGTGGTTTCGGGACGGCAAGTAGAAGATGTGTGGCGGCGGGCCTCAGCTGAGCCGCTGAGTTGCCGGGCGGTTGGTCGCGCTCCGTGGCTGATCGTTGCCATAGAGCGGCAGAATTTTCCTTTGGGTCGAGCGTGGGCG
>JALRGB010000760.1 GCA_023253575.1 Verrucomicrobiales bacterium | reverse complement strand
CCGCTTCTCAGGTCGCGTTGCTTAAAGCTCTGCATCTTGACCACCTGCGGGTCGATCTGGCGCTTTCTACGGCCGGTTTTGCCGATGACTTGCGCCGCGCCACCACCCAAGCGCAAGCGCTCGGGGTTTCACTGCACGTCGGCCTTAACCCCGGCTCGGCACCCGCGTTCGAGGCGCTGCTAGACCTAGTCAACGTCCTCGAGCCACCCGTGTCAAACTGGCTCGTCATCGGTGGCGATCCCGTTGCCTTTAAAACCGTGCAACAGCGCCTCGGCCCGGCCGCCGGTAAAGCCAGTATCGGCATCACCCAGACGACGAATTTCGTCGATCTCAACCGCCAGCGTCCCGAGGACGCATCCATGCAGGCGGTTGGATTCGCCATTAATCCGCAGATTCATGCCTTCGATATCCCTTCGATGATCGAGACCCTCGAGATTCAGGCCGACGCCGTGGCGACGGCACGGCAGTTTGCCGGCGACCGCCCGCTGGTCATCGGTCCGGTCACTCTGCGGCCGCAGCTGGTCGATGGCGAGGACCCTCCGGGAGGGCCGCCCGTTGGTCGGTTTCCTACTCAGATCGATGAGCGTCAAGGATCTCCGTTTACCGCAGCCTGGACGTTGGGCAGCGTGAAATACCTCGCCGCCGCGGGTGCCCACAGCGTGACGTATTTCGAAACCGTCGGATGGAACGGTCTCATTGATGCCGATGCTAGCACGGCCGCGTTGCGGCCAGCGGGTTTTCCGTCGCAACCGGGTGCGAAGTTTCCGGTGTACGACCTGCTGGTTGCGGTGGGTGAATTCGCTGGCGGCACGGTGCGTTTGGTTGATTCCTCTGATCCGCTGCGTGCGGTGGCTCTTGCACTGGAGAAGTCGGGCCGGCGGTGCGTACTGGTTGCCAATCTGACGGGTCAGCCGCTGGAGCCGTCGCTTCGCGGGCTGAGGGCCCCCGTCCCGTTCCGCCTGTTGTCCGGCGAAGCTTATCAGGCGGTGCCGCAACTACCCGTCGAGCTGCCCCCATACGGCATCGCGAGGCTCGATCTGCCGGTCGATTAACAAATCGGATATGCTCATTCATTCTCACTCACGGAGGCTTTTGCTATGAAATCATCCTGTTTTTGGTGGCACCGATTTTTCCTTTGGGTTGGCGTGTTGTTTTTTGTCGTGTGGCTCGTCGCATGGTCAGCTGGCGCTCGTCCGGTAGCGTTGCCAGTGCTGGCTGGCTCTGCCGTTTGTCTGGCTCTGGCGGCCGGCACTGGGCAGGGCATGATGCGTGAGATGGCATTTACCATTTGGATTGTCACTGGGGTGGTTATGGGGATGGTCTTTCATGGTTCTTTGATCAGGTTCCCATCATGGTTCTTTGGGCTGGGTGGGACTAAGCTGACCGTGCTCATCATCCCGTTGCTGCAGATTATTATGTTCGCGATGGGGACGACGCTCAGTTTGGCTGATTTTGCGCGTGTTTTGAAAATGCCTAGCGGTGTGATGATCGGGCTCGCCTGCCAGTTCACGATCATGCCGCTGCTGGGTTTTACTCTCGCCCATGTGATGGGACTGCCGCCGGCGATTGCCGCTGGTCTTATTCTGGTGGGCGTTTCACCGTGCGGACTGGCTTCAAACGTGATGTCCTTCATCGCCAGAGCAAATGTCGCCATGTCGGTGACCATCACTGCTTTGGCTACGCTCGTTTCACCGCTCATCACCCCCGTGCTAATGAAATCTCTGGCGGGAGAAATGGTCGAAATTAATGTGGCGGCCATGATCTGGGATATGACGCAGATTGTCCTGCTCCCAGTTGTCGCTGGCCTCGTCTTCCATCACTTTGTTTTCCGCCGGTGGAAGTCGTTGGAGCGATTGATGCCGATTGTTTCGATGGTAGGGATTTTGGTGATGACAGTGGTGACGGTGGCCCCTGGTCACGACAAAGTGATGGAAGTCGGACTGGTCTTGGTTCTCGCTTGTTTCATTCACTGCACTGCCGGATATGCTCTTGGCTACGGCGCCTGCAAGCTGTTGCGGCTGGACACCATCACTTGTCGCACCATCGCCATCGAGGTTGGTATGCAAAATTCCGGCTTGGCTGCGGGGTTGGCAGCTAATCTCGGGAAAGTCGCAACTCTGGGGCTCGCTCCCATCGTATTCGGTCCAGTCATGAATTTCACCGCTTCCGTGCTGGCCAATTGGTGGCGGACCCATCCTGTACATCCTGTCGATACAAAGTGCGCTGACGGCGCGTCTTCCTGAAATGAGCACTCATATGCAAACAACTGCGCCGCCACCGGCTTTCCGCATCGGCTTGACTGGTGACTTTTTCAGCCATGGTCATCCGGTTTACCCTGACTTTGATCTTGGTGTCCTCGAGCGCGCTGCGGGGATGGTGTGCAGCACTTTTTCCAGCCATACGGATGAGGTGACGCCGCAACAGCTTTCAGGACTGCATGGGGTGATTGTACTCAGTCCGCGCATTACTCAACACAGTCTTTCGCAGAGTCATGAATTGTTGGCCGTCAGCCGTTTCGGTGTTGGCTACGACACTGTCGATGTGGTCGCTTGCACCGCCAACGACGTCGCTCTCTGCATCACCTCGGGTGCGGTTGATCGTCCGATGGCTGAAGCGACGGTCGGGTGGATGTTTGCGCTGGCTTATCGTATGCGTTTGAAAGACCTGCAGATGCGCGAGGTCCGTTGGGACCAGCGGGGGATGATCATGGGCACCGGCTTGTATGGCCGCACCGCGGGTATCATTGGTTTTGGCGGTATTGGACGATCGGTCGTCGGCATGCTCAGCGGTCTCGGGATGAATCCGCCTCTCGTGTACGATCCGGGCGTGGCCTCGGAAATCATCGCGGCGCACGGGGGGCGGTCAGTCAACTTGCCATACCTGATGGCACGGTCGGATTTTGTCAGCGTGCACTGCCCGCTCAATCCGCAGACGAAAAATCTGATCTCCGCCCCCGAGCTGGATTTGATGAAACCGGATGCCTTCATTCTGAATACCGCCCGTGGCGGTATCATCAACGAAGACGCACTCTTCGAGGTGCTGGCTGCCCGACGCATCGCTGGGGCCGCCCTCGACTGCTTCACGAGCGAGCCGGTCATTGAACCGCACCGCTTCGCACTCCTCGAAAATGTCATCCTCGCCCCTCACAACATCGGCTGGACACGGGAATTATTTCGCGACATCGGCGCCATGGCCTGCCAAAACCTGATCGACCTCGCCCATGGCAAATACCCTAGTGCCGTCGTCAATCCCGAGGTCTTCGACCGGCCGTCGTTTCAAAAGAAATGGGAGTCAGTGAGAATCGACCACCCACCATCCACTAATTGAATCATCAGTTCATGAAAAAACTGCTCAATGCCCCGTACGATTATGCTGACCAGACGCTTGATGGTCTGTGTCTCGCTCATCCTGAATTTTATGCGCGTGGCGGTGCCAGCGGTCGCGTTATCCACCGGCCCGGCGGGGCCATCGCCGGCAAGGTGGGCGTGGTCTCAGGCGGTGGATCCGGTCACCTCCCCGTCTTTACTGGTTATTGCGGCGACGGATTGCTCGATGCCTGTGCTATTGGCAACGTGTTTGCTGGTCCCAGTGTGGCGGATTGTATTGAGGCCATGAAGCTGGCCGACGGCGGCGCTGGTGTCCTGCGCCTTTATGGTAACTACGGTGGTGACCGCATGAATTTTGACATGGCGGGTGAAATGTTGGAGCTCGAAGGTTTGGTATCCACCACCGTGCTAGTGGCTGACGATGTGGCCAGCGCGGGCCCGGAAGAAGCCGCAAAACGCCGTGGCGTCGCTGGCATGGTCTATGCGTTCAAGATTGCGGGCGCGAAGGCTGCGGCTGGTGCGTCGCTGGCCGAAGTCACTGCCGCCGCACAAAAGGCCGCTGATGCTTGCCGCTCGATCGGCGTCGCCCTCACCGCCTGCACCGTGCCTGAAGCCGGGCGTCCGACGTTTGATCTGGCCGCCGATGAGATCGAGATGGGCATGGGTATTCATGGAGAGCCCGGTCTCTGGCGCGGCCGGGTGAAATCCGCGGATGAAGTGGCTGGTGAAATGCTAGACCGCCTGCTGGCTGACCGACCGCTGGTTCGTGGTGACCGCGTTTCATTGATGGTCAATAGTTTAGGGGCAACACCGCACGAGGAACTGTACATTATGTACCGCCACCTCGCCCGTTGCCTCGCCGAACTCGGCATCACCATCGTCATGCCGCTCGTCGGTCGCTACGCCACTTCCATGGAAATGACCGGTGCCTCAGTCACCCTTTGTCAGCTCGATGCTGAGTTGGAGTCATTGCTGGCCGCCCCCGCCCATTGTGCGTTCTGGAGAGTCGGATGATTTATACCACTGTTGATATTCAAAACTGGCTCGGGCAATGCGCGTCACGGATGACGGCAGCCGCCCCGGAACTGAACGAGCTGGATGGCCGCTTGGGTGACGGCGACCTCGGTGTCACCGTCGAAAAATGCGGTCGATTGATGCTTGAGGCCCTGGCCGTGCCATTCATTTCCCCGTCGGACTTGTTTAAAGGATGTGCCTTCGCTTGCACCCGCGCATCGGGATCGAGCTTTGGCACGCTGCTGGCTGTGGCCTTCATGACGTTGACTAAGTCGACCGCCGGCCGAAGCACGCTGGAGTCGGAGGATGTGGCACCGTTACTCGCCGGAGTGCGGGACGCCCTGATGGCGCGCGGACGCAGTGAGCTTGGCGACAAAACCATGCTTGATTCGATCGAGGCCCTCCGTGTTGTCGCTGCCTGCGGTGCCGGCACCGTTCCTTTATCCCACTTTCAGGCAGCCGCGCTTCAGGTTCTCGACCTTTTCAGAAACCGGCCTAATCTCGTGGGGCGCGCTCGCATGTTCGGAGAAAAATCCGTTGGTCTGGACGACCCGGGAATGGTAGCTGTAGCTCGTATCCTTGGAGTGCCTTGCCCGTGAGGCGTTGTTTCGGGTTATGGCAGGTGGGTGAGTTCCGGAGTGTGGGTTGACGATTCGATTGTGCGGATGGTTTCGCGCACGCATTTGGCTTTCATGATCTTCAGTTTCTCGGTAAAGTTCTTTTCCTCGGTCTCGAAGTAGTGGGCGATGGCGGCCAGTTCTGGAATGACGGAGGTGGCGTGGGTGCCATAAGCCAGCAGGTAGCCGCCGGTGGTATCCCCTCCTTGGTAGTTGTCGTGGTCCGGGTCGTGGGAGGCCACGCTCATGCGTGAAAAGCATTCCGCTCCTTCGGCTTCCTTGAGGAGCTGGAATAACACGGCAGCCATGCCGCACTTGCCGTTGTCCTCGTGGTTCTCGATCCATGGGGCATGATCGCCGTATGGAATCGCTCCTTCTTTTCGCTAACGATTATCTGGTTTTTGGGCGGCGCGTATTTTCGAATAAGTAGACGGGGCCGTTATTGGTTGCGATGCAGATGTCGGGTTGGGCATCGTGGTTGATGTCGATGAGGCTGACTGTTTTGGCGTCTTCGGGAACGACGATGCCGCTTTCGGCGGGCCAGAGGGCGCGGAACTGGCGGTTGCCGGTGCCTTTGAGGACGAGCGAGAGGCCGCCGTCCATGCGGCCGGTTTCGCGTTGGGGGCCGTAGAAATTTTGGGCGAGGATCAGATCGGTGAGGCCATCGCCATTGATGTCGGCGGCGGCGGTGCCGAAGGCGGGGGCGATTTGGGCGAGGGCGGGCAGCGGGGCGAAGGTGAATCGTGGTGGTTCTCCTTCAGCGGCGGGCGGGTTGTTCCACCAGATGCCGGTTTCGAGGGTGTCGGCGGACAGGCTGAGGGCATTTTCCAGTTTTTCTTGGGTATAAATGCGTTCGAGCGAGGACGAGGCGAAGTCGTGAAAGAGCGGGAATTTCTGGCGGAGCGAGGGAATGGCGCTTTGCGAACAACTTTTCCCTCTGACGGGGAGGAGGGATTTATCGGGCAGGGTTTTGGCTTCGACGATCTGCCAGTTACCGGTTCCTTCGAAGTCTGCGTAATAAAGAAGTGCGGGGCGGCCGGGCTGCGGATGGTATTTGGTATTGAGGCCAAAATTGGTGGCGAGGATGTCAGTGCGACCATCGCCGTCTATATCGGCGAGAGCGAGGCCGTTCCACCATCCGAGGCGTTGGCTGAGACCGCTGGGGGTGGTCGCCGAGGTGAGGCGTCCTTGGTGATTGACGAGTA
This sequence comes from Verrucomicrobiales bacterium, assembly GCA_023253575.1. Taxonomy (GTDB): domain Bacteria; phylum Verrucomicrobiota; class Verrucomicrobiia; order Verrucomicrobiales; family V1-33; genus CAJBME01. Next base: position 853 of record JALRGB010000760.1, on the reverse strand, counting down.
ATTCCACGGGGCCCCATTCTCTCGTGACGACGAGATCGGGCGAGGCATCGCCGGCGAGGTTGGCCCAAGCGGCGGCGGTGACGCGGCCCATGGTGAGAAGGTCCGGGGCCATGGTGGTGGTGGCGTCGGTGAATCGTCCTTGGCCGGTATTATGCAGCAGCACGCTGCCCGGGCTGAGTGGGTATTTTCCCGGCGTGATGCGGGACCCGACCATTAAGTCGAGGCGTCCGTCGCCATCGATGTCGGCGGCGGCGACGCAGGATGAGCTGAGTGGTCGTGGGGGGAGCGATCCGGCGGGAGCGAGTGCGAATGCTCCCATGCCGTCGTTCAAATAGAGACGGTCCTGCATGATGGGGTCGCCTTCTGCGGCTTCGACGCCGCCGCTGGCGACGTACAGGTCGAGGTCATGATCACCATCGGCATCGAAAAAGACGCATCCCATGTCTTCGGCGGCGGCGGCCTGATCGAACGGGGCTACCGCTTTGACGACAAACTGCGGCCGAGTGGCGGTGGGAGAGCCCTCGTTGAAATAGAGGCGACCGGGGCGGCCGGCGGCGCCACCGAGGAAAAAGTCCTGATCTTTATCGCCGTCGATGTCGCCCCAGGCTACACACGGCCCGGACTGCGATAATTTATTAGGGAGCAGCGGCTCGCGTTGGAAGTCGTCGAATGGGGGGTCTTCGTGTTTAGCGGTGGCGAGGGCTGGGCTGCGCTGGAAGAGCGGGGTGTCGGCGGTGTCGGCGGTGGCCGCGGTGGCCGGGGCGGCGGTGGCTTCTTCGCGGAGGGTATGGGTTTTTCCGGCGGCGAGCTGTGTGGTTGACTGGATGATTCCAGATGGCCAGTGGACGGTGAC
>JALRGB010000747.1 GCA_023253575.1 Verrucomicrobiales bacterium | reverse complement strand
CGGAAGTTTCTCCCCGCTTGGACCTCAGCGCCCTCCAACTCTCCGGAGGACAACAACAACGCCTCTGCATCGCCCGGGCCCTCGCCCTCCAGCCGGAAGTCGTTCTTTTCGACGAACCCTGCAGCGCCCTCGATCCCATCGCTTCGGCCGTCGTCGAAGAACAAATCCTCTCCCTGCGCGAGCAAGTTACCATCGTCATCGTCACCCACAACCTAGCTCAAGCCCGCCGCATCGCCGATCACCTCGGAGTCTTCTGGATCAGAAATGGAGCCGGCACCATCGTCGAAGAAGGGTCCGCTAAGGAAGTCTTCGCGTCCGCCTCCGACCCCGACGCCCGCGCCTATCTGGCCGGAGTCCGAGGCTAGTCGATACCCCCAGTAAATCCCAAGTGCCCAAAATAAGCAGGCAATTTCGCTCGCTATTCAGCCGCACCCACTGCTTGTAGCACGGTGACTGCGATGCTCAATGCCATGGACCAGTTTGAAACTCGAAACTTTGCGACTCGCTCTCAATCAACGGTTTTTTCTCGGATTGTTCGATTTCGAAGGTCATTTTGCCATTTACCCGCAAGGCGCATTTTACAAACCACATCTCGACCGCCACGCAGGGACAAACCAGCGTGTCGTCACTATCATCCTCTACCTCAATCCTCACTGGCAGCCCGGAGACGGCGGCGAGCTGAAGTTATGGACAACGCCAGGGGATAAAACCGGCCCCTTCATCCTGATCGAACCCCGCATGGGAACCATCGTCTGCTTCATGGCCGGAGACCACTGGCACGAAGTCCTGCCAGCGACCAAAACACGCATGAGTATTACCGGTTGGTTTCGTCATCAGTAACCCGCATCGCGCTCGCCACCACCCCGAGCCCCCTAGAGCTCCCGCCACCATCAGGCCGGGGCGCCTGCCACCCAACCTCCTCATCTCCGCAAGTCGCGCGGCACTGTCACCCATACCGATGCCTGCGTCACATTTCCGCTCGCATCGGTGGCTGTGATCACGATCGTGTATGTCCGTCCCGCCACGCGAGTCAGCCGTTCAGCACGCAACAGTAGCTCAATCAATCCGCTATCATCGTCCACCGACACCACCTCGCTGTCAGGTGCAAACCTGCCATTCCCGCCCCCCGTCGCCGGCTCACTGCTGAAAACCTGAACTTCAAGGTCGATCGGCCCGGCACTGTTATCACTCGCACCAGCCAAAATCGATACCGGACGCAAGTCGCGAGATGGCGGCCACAGCACCGTCTGACTGGCCACTGGAGCCAACACTGGGGGGAGTGTATCCACCACCGTGACCGTCACAGTCGCGGTGGCACTGCTGCCTTCACTATCAGTCACCACCAGACTCAACGTGTAACTCCCGACAGGAAAAGCCGGATCACCGGCAAGAATTTCAGGCCCAGCAATCGCCACTTCCTCGCCTCCAACCGGCAGACTCAAGGTTCCACCTACCAATTCCACGCCTCCCAGTATCCAATGGTAGGTCGCCTCACCGCCATCAAAATCGGAAACCTTGCCACTCACCTCAATAGGATCAATTCCCACCTCGACTTGACTGGAGACTAAAGCCGCAATCGCCACGGGCGGCGAATTACCAACCATCAACTCCATACAATCGCTCACCGTCAGCATGCCGTCCGTAACCTCCAGTCTCAGCGTGTGCAGCCCGCGAGACAACAACGGCACGGTCGACAGATCGAGCGGTGCCGCTCCTATGGCATCAACCGCCGCCCATGCCTGCAGTTCGTTCTCCCCATCGAGCCATCGATACTGCAGCGAACCTCCATCCGCATCCGTGGCGGTCCCCGCAATTACCGTCGAATCCTGTTCGGAAGAAATTATCTCCCGGTCGGGACCCGCCATCGGCTGAGGCGGCGCATCGAAAGACCGTACTGTAAGATTATCATGAATGATCCGCACCGGCGCCTTCGCATTCGCACCGATATCAGGATTCATTGCCGCCGGAAAGTCGGAAAGCGCACCATAGACAAGAGTCGTCACAAGCGTGTCATTCACATACGCCTTAATCGTGGACGGTGCCTCCACAACCAGTCGCGCCCGATAGGTGACGCCAGCAGCCAGCGGAAAATAGACCGAGTTTGAGCCGCTCCCACCCGCTTTGCTGGCAAATAAATACACCCGACTCTCGTCCAGTTGCAGGCCCAACGTAATCGCACCACCCGTAGAGGATCCATCGACCCAGGAAAGCCCACCGAGACAGCGCGGCAACGAGCTCGATCCCGCAGGCGTTTCAAAACGAACATCCCCCTCCAGCGCAGCCTCTCGAAAATTAAACTTTTCCCCGTAAGAGGCACCAGCCACTCCGAAGCCAGACAGATAATCAAAAGTCACGGCTTCGCCATTGACACCCACATGCATGGGATTCTGACCGCCCCCCGGCGGGTTGAGCACCGTGTACCGCGAAAGCGGATCCAACAGCGAGAAATCATCCAAAAAGAGAACCGCCGGATCCCCCGACGGAACACAAGGGTCGACCGTCCCCCCTCGAACCGGCCGCCAACACAATGAGCCACCCACCGCAGCAAACATGCAAAATATCACCGACCACGAAGAGCGTAAAAAAACATATTTTTTCATAATTCACGATGTTATAATTTTTATGTCATCGAAAACAAAACCCATGCCTTTTCAATAACATCGTCATTTTAGCCCCAGTCACCACCCATCCACAATGTGTCGATAAAAGTGACCCTCCTCAGCATTCAAACCATGCCCACTCAGCCATCGTCTCAGTCGACACCTCCGTCGCCAGCCGCGCCCCACCCGGCACTGCGGACATAATTTCCATTGCCAAACTGTCGGATTTCGATCAAAAACGCTTTATGAAGAGACGCCAATTCATCAAATCATCCACCGTGTTTGCGGTGCCGACGATCATTCCCTCATCCGTTATTTTTGCTCAGGACAACAAACCTGTACCCAGCAACCGCATCACCGTCGGCCTGATCGGGTGCGGCGGCCAAGGCAACGGCGACCTCAGCACCATTATGAACTCGGCAGAGATCCAGGCCGTCGCCGTCTGTGATCCCGACAAGGGCCGCCGCGACGCCTCGCAGGCGCAGGTTCAAGAACGCTACGCCAAAGAATCTGCCGCCGGCACGTTCAAAGGCGTCGACGCCGTCAATGATTTTCGCAAAATCACCGAGCGGAAGGACATCGATGCCGTCATCGTGGCTACTCCCGACCACTGGCACGCTCTCGCTACCCTCGGCGCCCTGCGCACCGGCAAACACGTCTATTGCGAAAAACCCATCACCCACCTCTTCGCCGAAGGCCAAGCGGTCTATCAGGAAGCGGCCAAACAAAAAGTCATCTTTCAAGTCGGCTCCCAACAACGCTCAGAAACCGTCTTCCGCATCGCCGTGGAAATCGTCCTCAACGGACTCATCGGCAAGGTCAAGGAAGTCAAAGTTGGTCTACCAACAGGCAATCAGACTGACATCGAGGGAAAAGTGGCCGAATCCATCCCCGAAGGCCTTGACTATGACATGTGGTGCGGCCCAAGCCGCCTGCTGCCATTCAACCCTAAACGCCTCCATTGGGACTGGCGCTGGTGCCTCGATTACGGCGGCGGTCAGATGATGGACTGGATCGGTCACCACAACGATATTGCCCATTGGGGACTGGAAATGGACAAAAGCGGCCCGATCAGCGTCGAAGCTAAAAACTTCCGCTACCCAGCCAAGGGCATGTATGACAATCCGATCGATTACGAGGTGGTCTCCACCTACGAACCAGGATATACCGTGACCATGTCCAACGGCCTGAAAATGGGCAATGGCAACCACAGGATGGGCACCCAGTGGATCGGCGAAAACGGCTGGGTCTACGCCGACCGCGGCCGCATCGAAGCCTCCAATGCCGAATGGACCCGCGAATCGTTCGACCGCGGCCCCAAAAAGGCCTACAAAGTTAAAGGCGGCCATCACCGTAACTGGGTCGAAGGCATCCTGACCCGCAACGAATGCATCTGCCCAGCCGAGACCGGCCACCGATCCGCCACCCCCGGCCACCTCGCTTACATCTCCGACAAACTGCGCCGCCCCATCAAGTGGGATCCAAAAGCCGAAAAAGTCATCGGCGATGACGAAGCTGAAAAGTTGCTCAAGTCGCTCCATTACCGCGGCGACTGGACACTGTAAAAACACGACCCCGCGATCTCTCGGGAAATTTCGGGCGTTCACTCGTGAACGCCTTCCGAGTACCCCCTCCTCGAGCCGCCGGTATCAGTAGGGAGCAACGTTACTCAATGAAGCATCGCTCCGTGATGCGCATGATGGTTTGCCACTGATTGCTGATCTCAGCGACAGCGCGTGCGATGACGCCTCCTTTTTCGTGCAAAGGCTGAGCTTTACGGTTCGATGGCCTCCACTCTGCACTTACCGAGCCACTCCCTGCATGAGAGCAGGACGACTGGTGACGGCCTCGCGCTGGTGGTCCGCGTCGTGGAAACGGACGTAAAGATTCCGCCAATTCTAGAACAGGGCGATGAAGTTGGCCGTGAGTCGGCAGGGGCTCAGCTTTTGCGTTAATTCGTCATCTCCGGTTTCAGGCTAAACCGCCATGCAGGCGGCAAAACCGCCACTCGCAGGGTCCGCTGACTCCGGTTCCCACAATTGGCCCCTAGGCCACATCCCTCAAAACACGGATCCAAAACCGCTTTAACGAATCCGGTCCCCTGCCAAAAAAAACTCCGGTAAGAGACGTGCTCGCCACTTACCTCGGACCGTGATTGATCCAGCGGTATTACTGGGCGTAGCCGCGCGCCAGAGTGGCGGTTTCACGAGTGTCGAGGTTTTCAATAACAACCTGTGTTGGGCGCACATCGAGAACTTTATAGCGCGCGGCGGCTTCGTCGCCGGCGGTGAATTCATCTCCCTCCTGCACTTCATAGACCTCGTTGTCGGATCCGGCGCTGATGAGGGCGGTGGCCGGCGTGGAGTGCGCAGGTTGATTTTTGCGGACGATGTGGCGCTGACCGGTGACGCGGTCACGAACCACGGCTTGGGAAACGTCCAGCAGCGCGCCATTGCCCATTTTGCTGTCCATGAATTTGCGTTCCACGCCGACGAGTTCCAGTCCGGTGTCACCGATAGCACCGCCCGCAGGCACGATTTCCGGAGCGTTTCCGCCGCGGCCGAGGACCCGGATGCGGGCGGAATCCCCCACCTCCGGCACTTCCTCAAGGACGATCGGCAGCTGGCCTTCACTGAAATGACGCACACGGATGGATTTTTTCAGCGTGGTAGTTGATCCATCCGCCATGCCAGCCAGCCGTGCTCCCTGCAGCCGGGGATGTGCAGGCCCTGCGGCCGCAGCCGCCATGACCGGAGCCTGCGCCGAGGCGGAAGCCGGGG
>JALRGB010000739.1 GCA_023253575.1 Verrucomicrobiales bacterium | reverse complement strand
GGACGTTGGCCACGGATTTCACACTTGGCCTCAGGCCACAACGATCAACACACGTACGCGAATGCCCTTATACGAATACGCAGGTAAGTTAACTTCCCGACAAGGGCTTGGTCCTTTTTTTGCGAGCAACAGACGACTAGGGCAACGGGCTGGTCTGTTATTTGGGTGATTCCACGCGGTGGCGGACGTCGGCGGGGGCGCGCCAGCGGGCGCCGTCGCGCAGGGAAACCTCCAGATCAAGAGAAGCAGGGAGACTGCCATCCGGATTGGGTAGCGGGTAGAGCCGGACTTCGAGCGCGACGACTGGTTTTTGCGCGGTGAATTCAACGTCGGGAAATTGACTGCCGTCGGCATCGGCGACGACTGCATCGGCCGCCCCGCGAGGGACGCCGTCGCCATCGGTGTCGATGGCCAGCCATTGACGACCGGAGCGGCCATCGGGGAGGATCTCATAGAGTTCGACGCGGCACGGGTGGCTGGTCACCGGCCACACGTCTTGCAGGTGGTTTTTATTTCCGCTGCGGTGGTAAATTTCCATGCACACGGGCACGCTGACGAGTGGACTGAGCTGCACCAGGCAGGAATTGGCGACGGACGTGGCGGGCAGATCGCGGGATTTACGGAAGAAGAACCTAGCGGTGGCGGTGGTGGTCGTGGCGGCCGTCTGCCACGAGAGAGTGACAGTTTTGTCGGCGAGGCGCGGCGGGGCATTGGGCTCGACTTCGACGATGAGAGTACGGCTTTCGCGCGGGAGGAGGGTGATTTTCCGGCCTTGGGTCGGGGAATGCGGCACTACGCCGGAGGCGGCAGGAAACTGCAGGGTGACATTTTCGGCGCTGCTCGTTGTTTCCCAGTCACGAATGGTCAAGTCTCCCCCATCCACGAGCAGGGTGCCGGTCACTGGGGTGGCGCTGGCATTGGCGAGAAAGAGGCGGGCACGCCCGACTTCATCCACGGCGACTTGGGTGCTCATCGAGGCGGGCTGGAGCACGACGGAAGGAGCTGGAGCCCCGGGTTCGGCGGCGAGCAGGGCGCGCCACGCGGATGCCTGGGCGGCCAGATGGTCCTGCCCCAGCCCACGCCGCACTTGTTCCAACCGTCCCAGCACGCTGCTGGCGAAGCCGTGCTCGGCGGGCCCGGCGGCCAAGGCGGCGACCCATGCCAACTCTAGCCATTCGGCAGCAGCAACCGCATCGCCTTGCGCCAGCCAGAATTCGCCAAATACGTCATCGACCCACGCTTCAGCCGCCAGCCAGCTGCCATTACGCGCCTCGGAATGGGCCTCTTCCAAATCCTGACGCACCCGCCCGAAGTCGCCCGACTTGATGCGCAGGCGGGCGTGCATGGCGATCGAAAGCAATCGAAGGTCCAAACGACCGGCCTGCATGGCCTCGGCAGCGAGGGCGTCGAGGCGGCGCAAGGCAACATCCCGATCTCCCGCCCCCGCCGCCTGCACGCGGGCCTCAAATTCATCTGCATCCAAGGCATGAACGCGCGCGGCCATGCCCAGCGTGAGCAGGACCATCGCCATTGTCGTCAGCCTGAACAGTCTGGACATTCGTAAAAAGAGTAATCGCGATCCGGCGGGCGTCGACGACAGTTTCATATTACTTTTACCCATGCTTCGGACTGACTGGCACACTTCTGATTTTGATTATGAACTTCCGCCTGGTTTGATTGCCAGCCGGCCGCCGGAGCGTCGTGATGCGGCGCGGATGATGGTAGTGGACCGGGGTCGCGGGGTGATCAGCCACCGGATGTTTGTTGATTTTCCCGAGTATATCCGTCCGGGCGACGAAGTTGTTTTTAATGACACGCGGGTGGTACGGGCGCGATTTTTTTCCAACGATGGAGCCATTGAGTTGTTACGCCTTGAGGTTGAAAGGGACGGCGGGTGGCGGTGTCTGGTGAAGCCTGGCAAGAAAATGCGGCTGGGTCACACAGTGGCGGTGGGTGGCTCGACGGGAGTGGTGACGGCCATTCATGAAAGTGATGGAGCTCGGACGGTCGTTTGGGACGAGCCCCCGGATGAACGTCAGTATGGTCAGCTGGCTCTGCCTCATTACCTTGGGCGGGACGAGGAAGTAGCCGATGAAGATCGGTATCAGACAATCTTTGCCCGTCCCGACCGTGCCGGCGCCATTGCCGCCCCCACCGCGGGCCTTCATTTCACGCCCGAACTCATGGCCTCGCTGCCGCACAGTTTCGTGACGCTGCATGTCGGGGTCGGCACGTTCCGCCCGGTCAAAGCCGGGCGCATCAGCGACCACCTCATGCACGAGGAATCATATGAATTGAGCCAGCCGACGGTCGATCGACTGGTGGCCGCCCAACGCCTCGTAGCCGTCGGCACCACGGTGGCCCGCGTGCTCGAACACGTAGCCGGCAGCCGCGGCCAGCTGGTCGCAGAACAAGGCACCACGCGTATTTTTATTCACCCGCCGTATGAATTCCGGGCCGTCGGCGCCTTACTGACGAATTTTCACCTCCCGCAATCCACGCTGCTCATGCTGGTCAGTGCGCTAGCCGGCCGCGATTTGATGCTAGAGGCCTACCGCGAAGCCGTGCGCGCGGAATACCGGTTTTTTAGTTATGGCGACTGCATGTTGATCCATTAAGCCATGACGCCCACGCCCCCCTTGATGGAAGTGAAAGGCCTGACCCGCCGCATCGCCGGCGTGACGGCGCTGGATGGTGTCAATGCGGTCTTTGCACGCGGCGAGATCGTGGCCGTCATGGGCGAAAGCGGGGCCGGGCGCAGCACGCTGCTGCGCCTGCTGGCCGGAATGGAGACGCCCACGAGCGGACAACTGCTCTGGAACGGACGCGAGATCACTCTGCCTGATGTCCGCACCGCGCAGGCCATAGGCATCGCCCTCGCTCACCAGACTCCGGCCATGGACGGACCGTTGACGGCCGCCGAATACATATTTCTCGGACGAGAACCGCGACGATGGGGAGTCATTCTCGACCGCCGACAAAGACAGCAACGCGCACAGGAAATCCTCGACTCACTGGGCGCTTCGCTGGGGGCCTCCGCGATGGTGGCCTCCCTTGATTCCGCCCAGCGCCAGCTGGTGGAAATCGCACGGGCCCTCTCGCAGGAAGCCAAGCTACTCATGCTGGACGAACCCGCCGGCCCGCTGCGCCCGGGCCAGACGGACCGGCTTTTCGAGATTCTCGGTGACCTGCAGGCGCGCGGCGTGAGCCTCATTTATGCTTCCAATCGTTTTGGCGAGGTGGAGGCACTCGCGACGAGGGTTCTAGTCCTGCGCGACGGCGCCGTGGCGGGCTGTCTGCCGCGAGCTGGGCTCAAGAGGGAGGTCGTGGTCCAACTCATGGCTGGGACGGGCCTTGATTTGCCGATCAAGGAATTAGTAGAGCCCGGTCGGGAGAATCTGCGAGTGACGGGCCTTCGCACGGCGCGTTTTCCGGAACATGCGCTCGATTTTCAAGTCTGTGAAGGCGAGATCGTCGGTCTGACCGGACTGGTGGGTGCGGGCGGCACGGAGGTCGTACGCACCCTTTTCGGACTGGACCCGTGGAAGGACGGTTTTTTTATGGTCGATACCACTCCCGTTCGCGGAGGAGATCCGGCCGCAGCCATGGCGGCCGGAGTCATGCTGGTGCCCTCTGACCGCACCGCCGAGGGGCTGATCGAGGAACTATCAACCCGAGAAAACTTGGCCCTCGTCTCCTGGCCCCGGCTCGCGGTGGCCGGCTGCATTAACCCGCAGGCGGTCAACGTCCTGACCACCCTGCTGCAGGAACATGTATCGCTGGCCCAAGAGGTGGCGGACACACCCGTGCGCCATCTCACCGCCGGTCAGCAGCAAAAAATTTCGATGGCCAAATGGCTGGCGCACCAGCCACAGGTCGCCCTATTCGACGAGCCAGGACGCGGCATTGACATCGCCAGCAAAGCAGAAGTGTACGAATTGATGGAACGGCTGGCCGAACGGGGCGCAGCCGTGCTGTTTCACAGTAGCGACTGGCAGGAAATCCTCCGCATGGCCGACCGCGTGCTGGTCATGAACAACGGTCGACTCGCCGGCATCCTCACTCGCGATGATGATTTTACCGAACGAGGGATCATGAGGCTCGCGGCCGACATGGCCCCCGACGGGCCGGACGCCGCCTTGCACACCCCTCACCGTAACGATGAGTGAACCTAAAAAAACTGAGCCGCAATCGCAGTCACTTGTTTCAACGGAAAGCCACCAAAGGAGCTACAAGGCGCAGACGACACCAAGCTGCAATTCCTGAAATCCAAGGCATACAAGACGGCACTGATCAACCCGCGACCCGCCCCCAGTCGAAGTCAGAGGGTAACGACAAACCTCAACCTGAAGCGGAGGGCGCTCCTGGTAGCGGCTACCAGCCCTCGACGTTCTGCCAAAAATTACGCGGGAACATCGCGACCTTCGGATGCAATGATCGATTTACGAACACCCTAAAACTTTCTCAGTTCTCCCTGCGTGAGAAGTTCCAAATCATGCAGT
>JALRGB010000722.1 GCA_023253575.1 Verrucomicrobiales bacterium | reverse complement strand
TTGAGGGCAGGTTCCTGCACGGTATCGAGGGTCAGGCGGAAGACTTTATACTCACTGTTTTGAGCCTCGCCGAGGGTGGCGATTCTGGCTTTGCGGTCGGCGATGCGTGCTTTGCGGCGCTCTTTATTGGCGGCAATTTCGGACGCCCGCGTCTTTTGATTGAGCGAGAGTGTATTGCGCTCGATTTGCTCCCGCAGGCGGGTGGCGTCGTCGACCACGTAGCGGAATTCCTGTTCTTTCTCGACGCGTGTTTTCGAGCGATTCCGAATTTCTTCGAGCGGGAGCGGCGCGTATTCGGACATGGCGTACTTCAATGGTTTGATGACGTCATAGGGCAGCGGGTTCACCAGCTGGTCTTCGCCAATTTCATAGGCATCGACGCGCTGTGGCAGCACCACATCCGAGCGCACGCCCATAAACTGGGTGGAGCCGCCCGCGATGCGGTAGAATTTCTGAATAGTGACCTTGAGGGAACCGGCGCGGCTGCTATCGCTAAAAATGGGCATGACGCGTTTCATGTCGAGAATCGTCTGGACCGTGCCCTTGCCGAAAGTTGACTCATCGCCGATGACCACCCCACGGCCGTAATCTTGAATGGCCGCGGCCAGAATCTCGCTGGCCGAAGCGCTGGTTTTATCGGTGACGACGACCAAAGGACCGTTGTACAAAGGATCGGCATTGCGGCTATTGCGGAAATCTGGCTGTTCCCGGCGCCAGTCGACCGCTTGCACGACCGGCCCGCGTTTGATGAAGAGTCCAGTCAGGGAGATGGCTTCGTCAAGCGAACCGCCTCCGTTACCACGCAGATCAAGCACCAAGCCGTTGATGTTTTCCTTCATCAGGCGTTCCAGCAGCCGACGCACATCCTTGGTGCAGCCCGATTCATGGGTGTCCATGTCCGCATAAAAGGCCGGCAGCGTGATCCACCCCAACCGCAAGGGCTGACCGTCTTTGGTCGTCTCCATCAAATTAGCCGTCGCTACCTTGTCCTTGAGATCCACCTTGGACCGCACAATGGCAATTTCCTTTTCGGAGGTCGGATCATTGGCAGGCACGATCTTCAGACGAACGGTGCTGCCTTCTTCGCCGCGGATTTGATCGACAATTTTTTGCAATTTGAGGGCCCGCACATCCTCCATGGCCCCGTCCGCGCCCTGGGCGACACCAATGATTTTGTCCCGCTCCTTGAGCAGTCCGGATTTGTCAGCAGGTCCGCCGACCACGATCCCCTGGATTTCCACGGCATCGTCTTTTTTACTGAGCAACGCACCAATCCCGACGAGCGAATTTTTCATGCCCACGTGGAAATTTTCATTTTCCGACGGGCTCATGTATTCTGAATGTGGGTCGTAGGCGGCAGCCAGCGACGACAGGAAGAAGTTCACGACATCTTCGTTGTCATTCTCGTCCAAGCCTTTGAGAAACCTTTCCCAGAAAGCGGCTGTTTTCTGTTCCGGTGATTCAAGAGGTTTGGCCTCGGGCCGGGCTTTTTTCTCCTCGGCTTTTTTGCGTTCTTCGGGGGTCGATTCCGCGGCTTTTTCCACTTCCCGTTCTGCTTTCAGCTGGCGGGTCAAGGTTTCGGCGAGCACCTGATTTTTCAGAATGCCGAGCCAGAGGGCATCGGCCTCGGCTTCGTCCTTCGGCCATGGGAGTTCTTTACGGCTGATGTGAACGGAATCTTCGCCGGTGAAAGTGAACGTCTGATCTTTCAGAATCGCCTGAATTTTAGCCACCCTCTCCTGCGAGCGTTTCTTAAAGACCTCATAAATTTTCGCCGCGGCCGTGACGTCGCCATTGACGAGAATCATGTCGTCCAACTGGGATTCATAGTCCCGGCGGAATTGATCCACATCCGACTGCAGGAAAAATCGATGGTCGAAATCAAGGAGATCCAAAAACTGAGTCAGCATCCGCTTCGAATAATCATCATCGAAGTCGTGACGCGAATAGTGCTGATTTTGCATGGCCTGAGCCACCGCCATGGCCACCTCTCCATAATCCGTAGCGGCCTGAGATCGCAGGGCCGGAAACCAGAGTGAAATGGCCATCACCCCGGCAGCCAAGGCGCGCCGGGACTGCGTCATCTGAAAAAAGTGCGCACTCATAAATTTGGGAGATCTCTCCGTCTTCAAGAAAGCGATCTGAAGCGTCTTGATCGTTGATGAAAATCCGCAAAAGCGGGTGGAAGTCCATGATTATTGCGCGCATTTCAACAGATCAGGCGATTACTGATGATCCGTACGCCGCCGGAGGATCGGATTCGATTGATTTTGCCCATGACGCCGCGCCTGCTTGGCGTTTGCTGCAGTGTGATGACTGTGGCCGACACCGAACGAGCATTAGTGGAAGAACTCATGATTTTGCCTGATCCGCAGGAACGTCTGGCGCATCTGATGCGGCGGGCCGCCCGCAGGCCCCCGTGGCCGACCAGTCAACGATCAGACAGCGATCTAGTGCCAGGCTGCGTTTCCCGCGTCTGGCTGGTCGGCACGCTAGAAAATGACCGGTGTCATTTCCAAGTCGCCGCCGATTCCCCCATGGTGCATGGACTGATGGGACTGCTGTGCGACGTCTATGAAGGAGCCACACCAGCCGAAGTGATGGCCGTCAAAACCACCATTTTCACCACCACCGGGCTAGATCGATCGCTTTCCCCAACCCGACTCGCAGGTCTAGCGCAAGCGCAAGCACGGCTCGCCCATCTGGCCGGTGTGATGGTCGGCGCTTTAACCGAGGCCGCGCCGGAGAGCGTCACCGGCACAGCCGTCGGCGCGCAAGCTACCACTGCGACGAGCGCGGCCGGGCGGCACGACTCATGACATTATTGGTGTTTTTCTGATGTTTTTTGACGCCCATGTTCATTTGCAGGCTCCGGAGCTGGCGCCTTACTGGCCGGAGGTCGTGCGCGATCTGGACACGATAGGACTGACGTGTGCGGTGGTGAA
>JALRGB010000675.1 GCA_023253575.1 Verrucomicrobiales bacterium | reverse complement strand
GTCCGGATTTGTCGCGGTTCCCTGGCGGCTTTATGTAAAAAGCGGAAAGCGGAGGGCATATGGGCCTGAAATTTGGCAATGATCCTATCGTGCAAAAAAGACGGCAGCCAAGGGAGGTACGGAGATACGGATGGAAAACGGCTGTCCCTGCCATGGATCGGGTTCGGCCTCGACGGCTCCGCAATTCCCGATATTGGCGCCTCCGTAGCAGGCGGCATCGGTGTTGATGATTTCGCGCCAAGTCCCGCCATGAGGCACGCCGAGCCGCCATCCTTCTCGTGGCACGGGGGTGGCGTTGAGTACGATGATGATTTCGCTGGCTTCGGCGGAGTGCGGGGCGCGGCGGCGAAAGGCGAAGGTGCTGGTGGCCGCGGCATCTGCTTCGAGCCAGGCAAAGCCGCCGGGGTTATGATCGGAGGCATGCAGTGCGGGGAAGTCTCGGAGCACGCGGTTGAGGTCGCGTACGAGCGATTGCACCCCGAGGTGGTCTGGGCTCAGAAGTACGTCCCAATCGAGGGCGCGTTCTTCGGCCCATTCGCGCCATTGACCCAGTTCGCCACCCATAAAGAGAAGCTTTTTGCCAGGGTGGGCCCACATCCAAGCATACAACAACCGCAGGTTGGCAAATTTTTGCCAGCGGTCGCCCGGCATTTTGTCGAGCAGCGACCGCTTGCCATGCACCACCTCATCGTGACTGAGCGGCAACACAAAGTCCTCGCTGTAGGCATAGATCATCGAGAATGTTCCTTCGCCATGGTGGTGGGAGCGATGAACGGGGTCGCGTTGGAAATAGGAAAGCATGTCGTGCATCCAGCCCATGTTCCATTTGTAACCGAATCCTAGGCCTCCCTCCGAGGGCGGCCGCGAGACGCCGCCCCATGCGGTGCTCTCCTCGGCGATCATGAGGGCACCTGGTACTTCGGCCTGCACGGTGGTGTTGAGATGCCGCAAGAAATCGATGGCCTCGAGGTTCTCACGACCTCCGAACTGGTTGGGAATCCATTGGCCGTCATCGCGGGAATAATCCAAATAAAGCATGGAGGCGACGGCATCGACGCGCAGTCCGTCCAGGTGAAATTCTTTGAGCCAGTACAAGGCGGAAGCGGTCAGGAAGTTTCGGACTTCGAGGCGGCCAAAATTAAAGACGAGGGTGCCCCAGTCGGGATGTTCACCTTGGCGAGGGTCGGCGTGTTCATACAGTGCGGTGCCATCGAACTGCGCGAGGGCGTGGTCGTCCTTGGGAAAATGGGCGGGAACCCAGTCGAGGATGACCCCGAGTCCGCGCTGGTGGGCTTTGTCGATGAAGGCGCGGAATTCATCCGGGGTGCCGAAGCGCGAGGTCGGTGCAAAATAACAGGTACACTGATAGCCCCAGGATCCGCTAAAGGGATGTTCGGTGACTGGCAGCAGTTCCAAGTGAGTAAAACCGAGGTCAACGGCATAATCGATGAGGGCATCGGCGAGTTCGAGGTAACTGAGCGGCCGGTCGTGATCGTCGTGCCGTCGGGCCCATGATCCCAGATGCACCTCGTAGATCGACATGGGGCGGGATTTGCTTCCATCGGCTGAGCGTTGCGCGATCCACGCGTCGTCGCGCCAGATATGGGCGGACGGGGGCGATGTAAGGGAGGCGTGCGGCTCGACATGCTGGCTGAAAAATGCCAGCGGATCGCTTTTGAGCCGCAGGGCGCCCAGTCTGTCTTCGAGTTCAAATTTATAATGTTGGCCTGGGGTGACGCCGCCGACGAATCCTGACCAGATTCCGGTGGCGAGGTCGAGGGTGAGCGGATCGGTCCGTCCGTCGAAATGATTCCAGTCACCCACGACGCTGACGCGCCGGGCGTTGGGCGCCCACACGGCGAACCGGTAGCCGGCCACTCCGCCGGCGGTGTGCGGGTGTGCGCCGAGAATGTCATAGAGTCGACGGTGTGTGCCTTCGGCAATGAAGTGGCGATCGTCGTTGGTCAAGAGCATGGCAGGCGTCATGTTTTCTTCTTAGCACATCGTGTGCGCAACGCACTGCCGTGCTGGAGATGGAAGGAATGGCTGGTTTGAGGTGGAGGATGGCGGCTTGGGTTGCGGTGATGGCGAAATGCGAGTATAGTGCATTATCAATATGACGACCTTCTTTCGACTGTGTGTCGCCTGTTTTGGCGTGGCGGGATTTTCTGTGGCGGCTGAGCCGGTGGAGGTGAGTTTGGATGAGGCTGGTGCGAGGGTGCGTGCTTTTGGGAGGGGGGGTATTCCGGACACGCGGGGCCATTTGCATCAGCCATTTCTGCCGGCGGCTGGCATCAAGGCGAGTCTTTTATTTTTTGTACTGCATGACTGTCCGAAAGCCAATGCGCTGGCTCCTGAGATGGCGAGGCTGGCGGCCTTGGCGGCGGAGCGTGGGATGGCGTCGTATGTTGTGTATGCTGAGCCGGATTTGGATGTGGCTGTGGCGGCGACGCATGCACAGGAGTATGCCATTAAAGTGCCTGCGCTGCTGGATACTGGGGTGCGGCTGGCGGCGGCGGTGGGAGCGAGGACGACGCCGGAGGCGGCCTTGGTGGTGGCGGACGGTACGGTCGTGTATCGTGGAGCGATTAATGATCGTATTACGGACGATGGGGTGATGCGTGCTGAGGCGCGCCGGCATTTTGTGAGGGAGGCGATCGAAGCGGTGGCGGCGGGGCGTCCGGTCGAGACGCCGGTGACCCGGGCCATTGGCTGTCATATTCCAGAACCGCCTCCGCGTCATGGATTTGAGGCGCTTTTACCGCCTCCGGCCGTCTCTGACGAGGCTTTGCCTCTGCCTGAGAACGTTACTTTCAGCGAGCATATTGCCCCGGTTTTGCACAAGCGTTGTGCCGCCTGTCACCGGCCGGGGGAAGTGGCGCCGTTTTCGCTGTTGAGCTACGCCGATGCCAAAAAACGATCGCAACAGATTGCGGAAGTCACGTCCAGTCGTGAGATGCCGCCTTGGCACGTGGGGGAGGCCACGCCCCCGGTGCTTTGGGAGCGTCGTCTGAGCGGGAGGGAAGTGGCTCTGTTGGACCAGTGGCACCGGACGGGTGCGGTGGAGGGGGATCCTGCACGTACCCCGCCGGTCCCGGTTTTCCCGGAAGGATGGCAGCTCGATTCCCCCAACATGGAGGTGGTCATGCCCGAGCCTTTTACGGTGCCAGCGGAAGGTCGCGATATCTACCGAACGTTCGTGTTGCCGCTCGGATTGAAGGATGATGTCTGGGTGCGCGCGGTGGAACTCCGCCCCTCGGCACCGACGGTGGTGCATCATATTCTCGTTTTTGTGGACTCGACCGGGCGGGCGGCCGCCAAAGATGCGCAGACGCCGGAACCGGGGTATCCCGGGGCAGACTCGCGGGATCTAAAATTTATTGCCGCCTGGGGGCCTGGCAGCGGGGCGCTCACGTTGCCTGATGATTTGGCCTGGAACTTCCCTCAAGGGTCGAACTTGGTGCTGCAGACGCATTTTCATCCGTCCGGTAAGGCCGAAGCGGAGGCGACACGGGTGGCGATTCATCACGCGGACGGTCCGCCTCTCTTGCGCCACCGCATCATTCAAATGCCGCCGCTTTTCTCGATGCTCGAGGGGTTGGAGATTCCGCCGGGGGTCAAAGACCATACCGTGCGGGACAGCTTTGTGCTGCCGATCGATGTCGAGGCATTTCGTGTTGGGGCCCACGCGCATTTTCTTGGCCGCCGCATGAGCTTGATGGCAGTCTTGCCGGACGGCACTCGGCAGACGCTGCTCGAGGTGCCGCAATGGAATTTTGCATGGCAGGATCAGTATGCGTATCGCGAACGGCGCCGCCTGCCCGCAGGCACGCGGCTGGAGGCAGAGGTGGTCTGGGACAACTCTGCGGATAATCCAGACAATCCTTTCAGCCCGCCTGTGGCCGTTCGCTGGGGCGAACAATCGGAAGAAGAAATGGGCAGCCTGATGCTGGCCGTGGCGTTGCCCGATGACGCCGCTCTGGAATCACTCAACGGAGCACTCGCTGCCCATATCGCTGATACTTTGGTGGTCTCCGCGGTACTTAACAAGCCGGTCGACAAAAGCATCCGCCGGGCGTTGCCGGCAATTCCCGAGATGCTCAAGCGCCACGATCAGAATGGCGACGGAACCCTTGACGAGAAAGAACGCCTGCCATTTCGCTCGTTGCTGCAACTGACCGGAATTCCCCGCCGCCTGCTCGACAGCTCGCCTTAGTGGCGGCTCTTGGCTTGAGTCGCGGCGGGTTTTTAAGTGGTGGCGGATCCGTGTGGATTTGTTGGGGATCCGTGGGGGAGAGCTGGGATGTTTATTTTGCGGGCAACTGGGCGTCGGCGAAATCGAGGTAGGCTTGCCAGTCGGTGGCGGTGACATCGTGGGGGCCGGTGCGGAGCAGGTAGGCGAGTGGTCCGTTGTGCAACTGATCTGGGGGTGGCTGGGCGGTGATCTCGAGGCCGCTGGTGCCAAGCAGACGATAGACTGGGTCGGCTCCGACTAGACTGAGAAACTCGCCTTTGGGATCGGCCCAGAGGTCTTCGGTGGCGCTGGTGACGAGCAATGGGCGTGGGGCGATAAGTGCGATCAGCTGGTGTTGATCGACCGGGCAGTCGGCCTCGCGGCCATTCCATTTTTTATATCCGCTGGTGAACCAGTGTGGAAAGGAAGTATTGATGCGGGCCACGGTTTCGCCGAAGATGCGGCGGCTGAGGGCGGCGCCCCCGCATCCCGAATTATTGGAGATGACGGCCGCAAAGCGTTCGTCTTGGGCTCCGGCCCAGAGGGCTGTTTTGCCGAGCCGGGAATGCCCCATGACCACTGCTTTTTTCCCGTCCACGCCCGATTCCTTTTCCAAGACGTCGAGCATCCGGCTCAGCCCCCAAGCCCAGGTGCCGATGGACCCCCATTCTCCCGCCTGAGGTTTTCCGGTGACGGCGTGGACTCCGTTTTTGAAGTCGTCGTCGATGTCGGGGTCGAGGTCGCCGTAGTAGGCGGTGGCGACGGCGTAGCCGCGGGCGAGGGCCATGTCGAACAGCCAGCGGTCGGCTTGGACGCCGCGCGTCTTTTCACTGGGGGTGTTGTCATTTAATCCCGCGCCCTTGTTGTTGGGGACCCATCCTTTGGGCAGTGGAATATCCGCTTCGGTAGTGGTGGCGTGATTTCCTTCGAAATTGAGGCCGAGAAAGACGGGAGCGGGTGCTGTTTGGGTGGCACGGACTGGGACATAGAGCAACAGGCGCACGACCGGGCCGTCGTCACGGCCGAAAAGATTGATCTCAATTTCGCGGCGGACGGCCCGGCCTTCGCGGGCGTCATTTTTTTCCGAGACCGTTCGCCATGTCATACCGGGAGGCCGTCCTACGGGTGTCCGTCCATAGATCTCCTGTTCGAAGAGCTGCATTAATTCAGGTCTTCGCTGACTGCGCCACGCGGCGGCATCTTTGATGGGCGTGCCATCGGCGCTCGTCAGCGGGTCGGGCAGCGAGTAGGCGGGCACTTTGGCCTCATCTTCATTAAACTCACCGGCGGTGGTCAGGGGAAGTGGGGACATAAAAAATACCAGAGGGGAGAGGAAGACCATGAAGCGGGGATTGAGACAGGCCATAATCGAGACTTATACCAGCGGTCGGGCCGTGACTAGCACCAATCAAAGTGTTTGGATGCCTTCTGCAGGGGATGGCGTTGGGTCAGAGGAAAAAAACCTGTGCTGGCGCGGGGTGGGGGCATGGGTGTTAATGAGGAATATCGCGCCACTGCCCGATGCCTGTTTCCGAAATTCATTCTCGCGCTGAGGAGCCGCTCCCAGCAGCTCTTTCTGTGGACAAGGCCTCCTCGGCAACGGGAGGTCTCGGGTGGTTGTGGGCCGGTCT
>JALRGB010000443.1 GCA_023253575.1 Verrucomicrobiales bacterium | reverse complement strand
TCCTTGATTTCCTCGCCGATGGCCCAGCCGTTGCGTCCGTTCCACGCTTCATCCCACCAGCCGTCGAGCACGGAGAGGTTAAGGCCACCGTTGGGCGGTGGTTTCATGCCGGATGTGCCGCTGGCTTCCAGCGGGCGCATGGGATTGTTGAGCCACAAATCGACTCCCTGATAAAGGCGGCGGCCGATGCAGGCGTCATAATCTTCGACAAAGACGACTCGGTGTTTCAGTCCTTCCATTTCCGAGAATTCGACCACTTTGCGGATGAATTCCTGACCCAGCCCGTCGGCGGGGTGGGCTTTGCCGGCGAAGAGGAACTGGACCGGGCGTTCGGCATGATTGAGGAGGGCTTTCAGGCGTTCGGGTTGGGAGAAGAGGAGGAGAGCGCGTTTGTAGGTGGCAAAGCGGCGGGCGAATCCAATGGTAAGGATTTCGGGATCGAGCAGGCTATTGACTTCGCGGAGGCGGTCGGGGGGCTCGGCATTGCGTTCGCGCTGCCGGCGGAGGCGGACGCGGACGAAGTCGACCAGTCGTTTTTTCAGGGCTTGGTGAGTATCCCAGAGTTCCCGGTCGGGGATTTCGATGACTCCGCGCCAGTAATCGCGGTCGCTGAGGTGTTCGTCCCAGTCGGTGCCGAGGTATTTGTCATAGAGGGCGGCGATTTCGGGAGCGAGCCACGTGCGGGTGTGGATGCCATTGGTGATGCTGGTGATGGGGACCTCGTCTTCGGGGACTCCATCCCAGACGTGTTTCCACATGCCACGGCTGACCTGTCCGTGGATTTTACTGACCCCATTGGCATGGCGGCTGGTGCGGAGCGCGAGGATGGTCATTGAGAACTCATCGGGATTGGCATCCACTGGCGGCTGGCCGAACGACATCAGCCGCGTGAAATCAATGCCTAATTCTTCGGCAAATCCGGTGAAGTAGCGGCGCATCATGTCGATGTGAAAGACCTCATTACCTGCGGGCACCGGGGTGTGGGTGGTGAAGACGGTGGAGGCGGCCACGACTTGCAGGGCGGAATTGAAATCGAGGCCCTGCGATTGGACGCGTTGCCGGATGCGTTCGAGTGCGAGGAAGGCGGAGTGGCCTTCGTTCATGTGCCAGACGGCTGGTTCCAGTCCGAGAGCGTTCATGGTGCGTTTGCCGCCGATACCCAGCACCACTTCTTGTTTCATCCGCATTTCCTTGTCGCCGCCGTAGAGCTGGGCTGTGATGCCGCGATTCTCATGACTGTTGTCGGGCAAATCGGTATCGAGCAGATAAAGCGTGACCCGGCCAATCTTCATTTCCCAGACCTTGACGGAGACCGGGCCTTCGGGCAGGCCGACTTGGAAAACGATGGGGGAGCCGTCCCGCATGGCTTCCCGAACCGGGACTTGCCGGAAATTTTGGTTCAGATCGATGGCTTCCTGCCTTCCTTCGCGGGTGATTTGCTGTTTGAAATAGCCGTGGCGGTACAAGAGCGAAATCCCGACGAAGGGGAGGCCCAAGTCGCTGGCGGCCTTGGTGTGATCGCCGGACAGAATGCCAAGACCACCGGAATAAATGGGAATGCTTTCGTGAAAACCGAATTCTGCGGAGAGGTAACAGACGGGATGTTTCGCGGAAAACTGGGTTTCCCGGGTGGCGGCCCACGTGTTGGTGGCGGCGAGGTACGATTTCAGTTCGTGGTGCACCTGACTGAGCGCGTGCAGGAAATCGTCGTCTTTAGCCACTGCCAGCAGCCGAGCTTGGCTCACTTGCTGGATCATTTTTAACGGGCTGTGGTTGACTTTCGTCCACAGCGCGGGGTCGAGGTGCCAAAAAAGCCAGCGTGCTTTGGCATTCCATGCCCACCAGAGGTTAAAGGCGATTTCCCGCAGTGGTTCGAGGGCGGTCGGCAGTGAAGGAGTGGCGTTGAAACGAAGATGATGAGGCATCGGGTGATGGTGCGGGAATGACAGGGAGCGACACGGAATGGCTAAGCAGATTTCAGGCCACTGAACCGGATTGGGTGCCTTCAAATGGTGGAGGGGTAGGAGAATTGAAGAAGAGTGTACCCGGAGTGGGGGCATCGCGCCACTGAGCTGACACGGGGGTGGCCGCCGGGTAGCTCCGGTGGCGAAGGGCGCCAAGGTGGCGCTTCCGTTGCCGGGGGTTCAGCGGCAACGGCTGGGCTGAATCGCCGCACACCGGCGGGACAGGCCAAAAATTGACCGGCGTGGGGCCGGGAAACAGAAATTTGCTTCCGGTCGGCATGCCTCCAGCACGCAGCCGGCACGTGCCTAGGGTGAGCCCTGAGGCCGCCGTGTGGCTTAGCGGAAGATAAGGATGATCGAGGTGAGCACGATGGCGACGATGGTAAACCCAGTCAGGGTGGTCCGTCCCCAGTGGGGGTTTTCACCGATAAATTCGGGCTTTTTTGGGTTCGAGTTGGGTTGTGACATGGGGTATCCATGCGCGGCGTAGGGCGGCGGGCAAGTACGGATTGTGTGGGCGGTCCAGACAATGAGTTGATTTTTAAGGATGACACCCGGCGTAGTTCGGAATACAGGCTTAGATTATTGTGATGCCTTCCTATTTCCTCTCGTTCTCGTCGTTGTGTCATGCTGTTTTGATGACGGCGGTCTTTTCTGGGGTGGCGTCGGCCGCCACCTTTACGGTGACGACGGATGCCTCGACGGGGCCTGGTTCATTTCATCAAGCCATGCTGGATGGCGCGGCAGTGCCGCCGGGGACCCCGGTCGTTATTGATTTCGAGCCGGTTTTTTTCGCGGAGGCGCGCACGGTGTTGTTGACTGAGGTTTTGCCGGTGTTGAAGCGATCGGTGACGATTGACGGCCCGGCCGTGGGGGTAGACGGCCGGCCGACGGTTACGCTGAGCGGCGACCGCAATGCGAATGGCGTTGCGGATGTGGGTGACGCCGCGGGGTTGAATCTCGAGGTGCCGACTGGCGGGGCCTTATCATTGCGGCGCGTTGGATTTTTTGCTTTCCGTTCGACGGCGACGGCTGGTGGCGCGGTATTTTTCCGTCCGGACGGTCCGGCGACGGCGTTGATTGAGCAGTGTGTTTTTACGGGCAGTAGCGGTCGGTGGGGTGGGGCCGTGTCATTTGAAGGCGATGGTCATCAAGTGATTGTGAAAAATTGCGTCTTCACGGGCAACTTGGCTACTGAATTTGATGGCGGGGCGTTGAGTCTTGGGCGCACGCCGGCGTTGGTGGAGGGATGCGAGTTCCGTCAGAACAGCGCGCCGACTGGTGGGGGTGCGGTGCATTCATTTCACGGGGCAGCAGAACTCCGGGCCTGTTTATTTGAGGGCAACAATGCACTGCCTTCAGGCGCGGGCGGCGCGGTTTCGGCGCGAGTCGGCCTCAAGGTGACGGGTTGTTCATTTGTTGGCAATCAGGCGCGGGCTGGCGGCGCCCTCTTTCTCAATCAGATGCGCACGCCCGATCCGGGTGCCGTGCTCATCAACTCGACGTTTTCCGGCAACCTCGCCCTGACCGCCGCCGGCGGTGCGATTTATGCCATTGGTACCGACGCCCTGCTGCGCCACTGCACAGTGACCCTGAACCAAGCCAATAAAAATGGCGCGGCCGATGCGTTTATCAGTGGCGGAGGGTTTGCCGTGCCCGGAGCGGCCAATGTCAATCGCCTGCAACTTCATAACTGCGTGGTCGCTGGCAACCTGCTTAATGGCCCCGGGCCTGCCGCTGGCACCGACCTGCACGGGCCGGCCGTCAGCTACATCTCGCTGGGTGGAAATATCATCGGCATCGCGGACACTCTGGCCGCCGTTTTTAATCAACCCGGAGACAAAATCGGCACTCTGGCCGCTCCGCTGCCCTCCGGACTGACCCCGCTGGCCACGGCCGCCGGACAATGGCCCGCCCATGGCCTGCTGCCTGAGGCGCCCGCCGTCGACACCGGCGTAGCGGGCCCAGAGCCCGCTATCCTCGTTGATCAACTCGGGGCCATTCGGCCGTCGGGCCCAGCCGCAGACGCTGGTGCCGTCGAACTCGTCGTCTCCGGTGGTTAAGTGGAAAGTGGGATCGGAACCCGACTGTCCCAATCGTTCCAATCGTCCCAATTGCCCTCGTCGGGAAGTAAACTTCCCTGTGTAGTCGTTTCGTATCCGCGGCCCGAGGGTAGTGGCGCGTGCGCCACGGATCTTTTGTAGCCGTGGGTCGCTGACCCCGGTCGGGGCGCCGAACGCCTCTCCGAACGATTTTCTGGCAGGGGGGCGGATGCGGAGAATCGGTTTCGGAGCCGTGTCTTGAGGGATGTGGCCTGAGGGCCCATGGTTTCTTCTGTAGCTGGGGGCGCTAGT
>JALRGB010000598.1 GCA_023253575.1 Verrucomicrobiales bacterium | reverse complement strand
GCCGGATCGGCCGGTGCCGGCACTACGACCGGCGACGCAGCTGATGCCGGTGTCGATGCGGGTGCTGCCGGTACGGCGGCCACTCGCGGCTTGCGCGGTGTCGGAGGGGACGTGCGCGGCGGGGAAGCCAGCACCACCGGCGATACGCACATCACAACGGCCGCCCAAGCCGCCGGATGAAAAGCAGACAGAGGAAGGGCATGGCGAGTGACAGCACGCATCTCAAAAACAAAAATGATGACTTAAAATCGGATTACGCGGATCACTGTTCGGCCCGACCTTGGGCTCCGAAGAGGCGGGTCAGCCAGGGAATTTGGCCTGGTTCGGTGATATGAACGATGACGGGCTGTCCGGGGATGAAGCCGCTCTCTTGCGGGTAGCGAGCGACAATCTCCTGACCATGAACCACTTGATTCGGTAGCGGGCTGGTCGTATTCGGGCCATTCGTGACCCGCGGCGACAAATTAACAATCTCGGTAGGGAAATATTTATACCGGTCATAAATCGAGGAAACCCACACCCGGTCCCCCACTTTGACCTGCCCAAGCTGGTCGTTGAGCAGCAAAACCCGGATCTCTTCTGGATAAGCCACAATGCGCAAAATAGTCTCCCCCTTCAAGACAAACTCCCCGTTGTCGCGCTCCACCCGGTCCACCACCCCATCATGACCAGAATATAACGTGCCGCGGTCACGCAATACCCGAAGCTCCTGCAACTCGGACAAATCACCATTCGCCGCCGCCAATTCTTCCGGGTTTTCCATCGACTTGCGCAGCTTGT
The DNA here is from genome assembly GCA_023253575.1 of Verrucomicrobiales bacterium. GTDB lineage: Bacteria > Verrucomicrobiota > Verrucomicrobiia > Verrucomicrobiales > V1-33 > CAJBME01. The sequence goes on along the minus strand of JALRGB010000598.1, from coordinate 3,998 downwards.
CCACCTCCCCCTGCAGCCGAGTAATGTCCAGCCCCAGCTCCTCCAGCTGGCTGGGATATAACTCGGTCGTCGCCCGCAGACGAGAAGCATCCTTGCCCGCGTCCCCCAAGGACTCGGAAAGAACAACCCTCATCTGGTTTTGCGCCTGCGGCGACGCCTGCCCCGCAATGGCCTTTTCAAGACGATCGAGTTGCTCCTGCACCGCTGACAACTCACCCAAATCCGAAGCCTGATCCCGCATGATCTCGCGGCGCTCCGACTTCAAACGAGCCAAATCCAGCTCGTGGCTCAAGAGTCGGTCTTCCAAATCGGAACGAATAGCCTTCTCCAGCTTGCCAATCTGCGCATCCAGCACCGCAGTGTCGAGTTTGACCAAGGGCGTACCTTTTTTCACAGTGGTGCCCGTTTTGACTAGGATTTGCAGAATGCGCGCATCCTCGTCCGCCGCCACCGCCTCCTGAATCGGGTCCACCAACCCGTTCATCCGGCTGAATTTCACGCCTTTATTGTACGCCCAAAAGGCCATGGCAAGAACCAGCACCCAGACAAGCAGGGGCCAAAAATTAAGGATGCGCCGCAGCGTGACACGAGGGCGGGGCGGGCGAACGCGGTTAGGGTGAAACTCGCTCATTCCATTTGCTGATTACTGGGACTCATGACTGGTTCGACAAAAATAGATCTCAGGCCGACGGTTAAATTTCCACCGTAGTCCGCTGCATGATCAAACTGACTTCGGAAATATCAGGGATCTTCGCCACGGCATCGACCAAATCGACTTTATACGACGGATCCAACAGACGCACTTGATAAGAATATTCAAGCACCTCCCCCTGAATGGCTTCCCTCATCGCCACCATTTCACAGGAAGAACAATACTGGCCCGCAATCTCCGTCAGCCGCTCAATCCCGCGCCCACCCGCCGGAAGCATGAATCGCAGTAGCCCCTCAAATTCGCGGCGCGATGCAAACGGCGACCAAGCCAGAAAAATGGCCGCAAAACAGAAAAAGATCATGCCCAGAATGGCAATCATGAAGACCTGGGCCCCGCACGAGATACCAATCGCCAACGAGGCAAACAGAAAAATGATGTCCCGAGGGTCACGAATCGGCGTCCTAAATCGAACAAAGGCCATCGCCCCCAAAATCCCCAATCCACGCGCCATGTTGTTGCCAATCGCCATGATCATGATGCAGATGACAATCGTCGCCAACACCAGCGTGTGGAGAAAGGACCGGGCATACGAAAACCCTTGGTGCGTCCACCGGTATACATTCGCCAGCACCAGCCCCAGCACAAACGCCACACACAATGAATAAAATGCCTCCAGCGGCTCAAGCGAACGCGTGGAGCCCAGAGCATCAAAAAGCGGGTCAATATTTACAGGTTGCATCAGCGAAGATAAGGGCGGAAAAAATTGCGGTCAGGGCCATGGGACGAAGGGTGGCCGGAAATTATGCCGCGCCAGTAAAAGCAGGGGCGGCGATCCCTGTCAATACGTGGTGTTTGACCCCTCAAGAGTATAGGTGAATCCGCGCTGCAATGTCTCCAGCCGCCAAGCGGTGGCATATTTGCAGAATCCAGTGTTCAAAAGGTTAAATCGTTCAATTGTTTCGAGCATCCATGTGGGTGTATCGCGCATCGATTTCAGTTCAAAGATGTAGGCGGCGTAGTCGCGACGAAATGATTCCTGCACGTCCATCGGGCGCCAGTATTTCCATTCGGCGACCTCGGGACCGGGCAGCAGCCACTCACGGGTCGGACGATAACTGATGCGGCGGTCAAAGGTGATCCGGGCATAATCATCGTTGGCCCCAAAATAACTCTCCCGGATATACCGGATCAACATTTTCGGGCGCGCCCCAATCTCGTTGCTCACCCGGCAAAACTCCAGCTGCACCGCGTTGTCCTTCGGACTCTTCAACAACGCCGCCGTGTCCGGATGTGTCACCGTCTTTTCATGGTACGTGGCCCGGTTGAGCTTAGCCCGGCTCTTGATGATCACGTTGCCTACCTTGCGCTTGATCTCAAGAAAAATGGGAGCCTTAGGCGGGGCGTCAGTCCCGTACGTGCGAATACGCAACTTAAATCGAGAGAACGCCTTGCGTTCTTTGGCCAACGCCAGATCCATCGCCGGAGTATCCAACTGCAACGTGGTCACAATATACTCCGGAATATCTCCACGCCCATTGGGGTCAGGAATACAAAACGGCCGAATAAACTCCCGCACCGGAGCCACCAGCCGAGGATGCAGCATGAACTTTTGCTCAAACCGCTCAATCACCAGATCCTTCGCCCCCTTCCGGCTCGGCCCCTGCCCCGTCGGCCCCAGCCGCTCCAACTTGCCCGCAGCTCCCGCAGCTCCCGCCGCTCCCGCGTCCACCACAACCGGAACAGACGCGTCGGTCAACGCGTTGGATCCAGGGGTAACAGTAACGCTCATGTCAGAAAGCAGGCTGCAGCAGTGAGAAAAAATCGGGGGTTCGTGAGAACAATAATTCTAATGCCGATCAAGATAAAAAGTGTGTGGCACTTTTGTCAAAGTTCAAACACAGCGGCACTTCGGGAAATGATCTTAACGAATATATTGGTAAAATCCATACAATTAACACAGTGATCACAGCGATTCCTTCGTGCTATGACGGCGAAGAATTTTGAGGTTCTTCCACGACCCACGCCTGAAAAATGATCAAATGAACATTTTTAAAACCGGCGTCCAACCGAGGTCCCGCCGCTTTCATGCGCTTTAGGGCGTTCTCAAGCGCTTTTGCACGCAGCTCACTGGCGGCATGGCCGTTCAGGACGCCATGTAGGGCAGGGCCGAGGCTGTCGCCGCCACCGCCGTTTCCCCTTCCAACAAGTCGGCAATGGGATCCCACTTGCCGTTCAACAATACTTCGCGGGCGCTTTCTGGAATGTGCACCGGAAATTGCTGCGCTCCATCCAGACCGAAGAAAACGCGACTCCGCTCCACATCCACCACCACTGGCAGCTCAGGGTTTTGCTCGATAAGGTGGCCGAGGGCCACCACGTCGTCATGGGCCGCCGTCACGCACGGAATACCGAGCGTGACGCAATTTCCAAAAAAGATCTCGGCAAAACTCTCGGCGATGACGGCCCGCAGCCCCCAGCGATACAACGCCTGAGGAGCGTGCTCGCGGGACGACCCGCAACCGAAATTGGCGCCGGAAACCAGCACTTTGGCAGCACGGTGGCGTGGGTCATTCAAGGGATGCTCCTTGTCTTCTCCCTCCGGCGTCTTCCGCACATCATAGAAAAAATACTCTCCAAGTCCGTCAAAAGTCACGCATTTCATGAACCGAGCCGGAATAATCCGGTCGGTGTCGATGTCATTGCCGGGAACGTGGACGGCGGTGCCGGCCACGGAGGTGATCTGAGCGAGTGCCATTGAGGAATGAGGCGCAGGCCACCGCCGCGGTCAAGAGCAACAGATCAACCACCCCGCCCGTCCAACGGCTCAGGACCCATAACTGTCGTCCGTGACTGCTTCAGCCAAGCCGCCCGCTCACGCTCCAGCTCGCCTAGGCGCGTAATCCGCTCGGCCCATTGCCGGTCCTTCATGGTCACAAAGGGATTGTTCTCCCCAAATTTCCGCCACGGCCCGTCCGGCACCTCCGATACTTCGCAAAACCTCCAATCACACCGCACCCCGCTCACCAACCCCAAATAGTCGCGCACCGCCGGAGAAACATCCAGTCCCACTCCGTTATTCATCACCGTCTTGGGCTGCGGATTGCGCCCAAAAACATAGCCCCAATCGTCCGTCTCAAACGGCCCGACGTCCTCCCACTGCGCATAACAAATCTTCTTGCCCAGCCGGATCGCTAGCCATCGACCCTTGATCACCGTGGTAAATTTAGACTTCTTCGGAGTCGCCGCATACCAAGGAATAACCGTGGCCGCAATCTCCCGATTGGTCACATCATTGAAGGGCAACGCGATATAAAAAGGATTCTGCTTCGGAGCAAACGCCTTGGGA
>JALRGB010000590.1 GCA_023253575.1 Verrucomicrobiales bacterium | reverse complement strand
GCGGGGCGGCGGGCGGGGCGGGGGTGGAGGTGCTGGGTTGAAGCCGTTATTGTGGCGTGGCGGCGGTGAGGGCGGTGCCGGTGCTATCGCAGAGGCGGAGCTGAAAGCGCCAGTCGACGGTCCATGTTTCTGTCTGCTCGTTCTGGCAGAGTTTAACGAGGATGGTATTGGGGCCTTTTTTGAGGTTGATGGGCAGGGTGTATTGGTCTAGGCGCGAGCCTCGGTGGTATTCATCGCGGCCGAAGAGGAATGTGCCATTGAGCCAGACTTTCCAGGCGTTGCCGGTGCCGATGCGGAGTTCTGCCTGACGATCTTCGGGTGCTTGATAGGTGGTGGTGGCGTAACCGGTGGCTTCTTTGAGTAGGCCAAAGGGTTTGTTAAAATCGATGTGGCCGTACGGTTCGGTTGAGCGGAATGGCTGCCATGAAATGGTAGTGCCGTCGGCCAGTGGGTAGGAAGCGGCTAGGTCGAGCTTTTCTTCTGGCGGGTAGGCGGCGGCAAATCCGGCCCGGGTCACATTAGAAAATGGGGCCAGTAGTTTCCAGTCGAGGATGAGGCCGAGGTGAGTGGCCACGTCAGGGGAGCGGCCGAGCTCTTTGAGTTGGTCGACGGCGAGGGTGATTTGGTCGTCATCGCGGGCCGCTTGAAATGCTTTTTCTGCGGTGCTGGCGGCTTCTTCTTTTTTGCCGGCGGCGAGCTGGGTGGCGGTTTCCTCGAGGAGCCGAGTCACTCCGGGGCGGCGCAGGTCGGCGGCTGGATCCTGCAGGAAATTCATGATCATGGAGTCAGCGCGCGCGGCGTCTGCGGATCGGATCAAGTCCCAAGCGAGCACGCGTGCATTTGCCGTGTGGTTTGTTTCTTGCAGAAACGATGTCAAGGCATCCAGCGGAACGGCGAGCCCGTCGCGCTGGGCGCGGTCGGCAATCGTGCTGGCGGCTGCGCGCAGCCAGTTCTGAGCCAGTGGGTTAGCGCCGTCTAGAGACTGCAGAAGTGCAGGCAGAAAGTCCGGTGGTGCGGTGGCGAGTCTCTTCCAAGCGGCGGCCGCTTCCTCCGCGCCCACTCCTTCCGGTCCGACCGCGCGCAGAGCGACGAGCTGGGCGGTAAAGTCGGCATCGCCGGCCCGGCCGGGAGAACCAGCCACGCCAAGAAGCAACGAGAGAAAAAGTGCGGGGGCCGGACAACAAAGCCATTTCATCACTGCGATCATCCCGGGGCCGCGGCCGTGCGCAAGGGCGGGATGTGCTGGTGACGTGAGCGAGCCAGCCTGTTGGGTGAGCGATCCTGATTGCATTACACCGTGGAAAATGCTTTACTTACCTTAAGTATGTCATGGATGTCCTCTCCAGGTGTGGGCGCACGCGTCAGGGTTGTGCCGGCTTTAATCGCGCTGATTTTGGGTGTTTTTCTGGCCGGTTGTGGCGGCGGTGAGTCTCCCTCCAGTGGGGCGGGTGGATCTGGGGGGCGGGCTGGGGCAGTGGGGCGGCCGCTGTCAGCGGTTTCTTCGCGGTCGAGGACGGACCGGTGGCAGCGCGAGCTTGGGCCGGTGCCGGCCGACCGCAAAGTCACGCCGTTGCAGTTGTTGCGGGAGACGGGCATGGCTCAATCCATGATTCCGGCGGGCACGGCGGGGCGCAAATGGCATCGTCCGATGCGGCCGCGCTATATTACTATTCATTCGACGCAAAACTATGCGGCTGGGGCGTGGAAGCATGCGTTGGCGCTCAAGCGTGGGGCGTTGACGGCGCGCCGCCGGCCTGGCGGCAACCGCATTGGCTTTTTGACGTGGCATTTCACGGTGGAGGCGGGGTTGGCGGTGCAGCATTTGCCGACGAGCGAACAAGGGGAGCACGCTGATTTTGATGGGCCTGGGAATAATTATTCCATTGGTATTGAGATGTGCGAGCACCAGGGCAACAGCTTGGCTCGGACCATCGACAACACGGCCAAACTGACGGCTTTTCTGATGTATTCGCGGGGGATTCCGCTCAGCAATATTAAAGGGCATTATCACTGGCCCCGAAAGGGCGTGGATCCACCCCACAAGAACTGCCCCCATTTTCTGTTGGATAACGGGCGGCCGGGGCGCACGTGGAATTGGTTTCTGGATCGTGTGAACCAGCATTATGCGCGCATTCTGCCCGGACCGGCGCCTCGATTGTGACGATCGGCTGCCCTGCCTGACGGTGGCTCGGGCGATCGGCAATGTCGATGTTCCGTCGAAAATGCGCTCGCGCCTTGGTCACCGGGCCGCATAGTCACAAGCAGCCCCCATTTTCCCCGCTTTGGTATCCCACGCTTATCATGTCATCTTCGGTCTCTGCCCGGCTCAATGCCGATCTTCTTGAAAACAACTATTCACTTTGGAAACGTGATCCTCACGCGGTTGACACTACGTGGGCGGCA